>JBBTBY010000169.1 GCA_038043445.1 Spirochaetota bacterium | reverse complement strand
GAGGTCACAGAGCTCACAAAGCATAAAGGCAAGAACGTTACCGTAACGGCATTGGGCGTTTTCCCTATGGCATCGGGGGATGCTGTCCCGTTATCCTTGGCTGCGGGCATAACCAACGCCATGCCGTTCTATTCCTGCTTGAGGCTGTTCTGCGACTGCTTGACGGCGTTCTATATCTGCTTTCTGCCGATATGTTTCTGCTTGATGCCACTCTGTCATTGCTTGATGCCGTTCTATACTTGCTTGCACTGATTTTACTGTTGCTTGTATCCGTATAGGATTTTTTCGTGTCTTTTCGTGTTTTTCGTGGCTGTGTTTTTCTTTGCGCGGGATAACGGCGGACAATGAGCATCAAAATTCCATCAGAATCGATGAGAACAGCGGGTTGCAACCCGCTGTTCTCTATTTTCGCGACAGTCTCCTTACTGGCATTGACGATACCAAGAATGGGTGGTATAGTACTGACGAGCGGATTGTTCAAGAGGAGGGACTGCGAATGGCGATACGCCCCTATAAACCGAAAGACAGACGCCCTATTGCGAGCCGTGAACGCAGGATATGGAAACGAATGGCCGCTTTTCTTGCCGCACGGCGCATTTCCCCGAACGCCATCTCCATTACCGGTATGATATTCGGGATCGTCTCGGGGATTCTCTTCGCGGCAACTCAATTTTCGCATAATGAACATATTCACCGCCTCTTGTGGTCAGCGGCTGCCGCATGCATACTGATCCGCCTCCTCGCCAACATGATGGACGGGATGGTGGCCGTTTTGTCAAAGCGGGCTTCACCGTACGGCGAACTCTACAACGAACTTACGGATCGCGTTTCCGACATTGCGATCATCATCGGCGCGGGGTATGCGGTCGGAGGGTGGCCGGCACTTGGATACATCGCCGCCGGGGTCGCAATACTCACTGCATATATCCGCGCTGTCGGTAATGCGGCGGGTGTATACAATCTCTTTATCGGCCCCATGGCAAAACCGCAGCGCATGGTCATTCTTATCACAGCAGGTGCGCTTATGGCGGTTGTTCCGCGGCAGTGGCAGCCCTTCTGGGGCGGGGCTGGCTGGGGAATCGTCGCCATTGGGCTTGGCATCATCATTATCGGCGGATCGATCACTATCGTTCGGCGGCTTCGTCTGATAATCGCATATCAACGGTCGCGAAAGTGATCGACGGAAAAAGCAGATGACAGTGTCTTTCCGGATGACATTGTTCGCTCTCTTCTTCATCATCGGCGGGTGCACCGTTCGAGTCCATGATATGCCGTATCGGGATTTTCTCAAAGTATACCACAATCTCAAGATCAACGAACGCAATCCCGGAGCGGAAAACGATAATTTCGTACGATCGACGATACCCTTTCGTATCAACGGACGCTATCTGCTCTGCGCGGTTTCATACGTCCGCACACCCGCCAATCCGGAAGTCAGGATAACCTTTTTCGGGCATAGGAACGAACTATGGAACATTCTTCATGAGTGGATGCTGGCTCCTGCGGTCATCGATGAATTTTCGACGCCACAACATGTACACATCGGATCGTCCGATTATATCGCTGTAATCCGGAGCAACAGCGGAGGAGAAACGATGATCGTGTTCTCTGTCGGCGCATCGATAGCTGACTGTGCGGTACTGCCGCCGCGTGAGAGCCTCATGCCGCTCATCGCCGGCGAACACAGTGACGGGCGATGGTACTGCATCATCGGCGATGATCGCATCAACATGCGCACGGCCGTGACGAACCGCGACGGAAAAAGAACGTCATTCATCGATGTCGGGTATGCTTCTGGCGGCGGCACATTGGAGCCGGTGCGATACGATCGTATTGCACCGGGAGAATGATCGCATGACCATCAGTCCCATCGGAGCAACGGTACTCATACTCGCCGCAGGTATTATGACGGGGTTCGGAGTACTGACCGGCATCCTGACGATCGTGCTCCTCGTGCGCAGACAGGAAATCAAAACGCTGTGGACCCGGTTCTTTGCCTGGTTCGTGATAATCCCTCCGCTCTTGATACCGCTCGTCCTCGGCAGGCATGCATTCCAGGCCGTCATGCTCATGCTTTCGCTTTTCTGTTTCAATGAATATGCCCGGGCGACGGGATTATGGAAGGACCGTCCGCTCATGATCGCAGCCTCCATCGCGATCACGGTGATCTTTATTCCCATTTTTCTTTTCGATTACGGATTTTATCAGGCGTTCCCCGTATTCGCCGCCTCGTTCATTATCGTACTGCCGATAATCCGCGGGCGATTCACCCATATGATACAGCAGACCTGCCTCGGCATACTCGGCATCATCTACTTCGGATGGTTCCTGTCGCATGTCGCCTATATCCGTAATCTTCCGCACGGCATTGAATATATCTTCATACTTATCGTACTCGTGGAGTCGAATGATGCGTTCGCCTATGTGTGGGGCAAGATACTCGGCAAGCACAAGCTCATCCCGTTGATCAGCCCCAATAAAACGATTGAAGGCGCGCTGGGCGCTCTCATATCGGTGATAGTACTTGCATTATTTCTGCGGCTGCTCGTACCGTACGTCGAGGTACCGATCATGCTGCTGCTCGCGGCACTCGTTTCCGTGCTCGGCATGCTCGGTGATCTTGTCATTTCATTCATAAAACGTGATCTGAGCATCAAGGACACCGGGAGCTTCATCCCCGGTCATGGCGGACTGCTCGACCGTTTCGACAGTCTCATCCTTGTCGCCCCGGCGTTCTTTCATTTCCTGAGGTTCTTTTACTATGGAACATGATCTTGGTGTCGGAACACCGCCGACGGAATACTGGGAGTTCGAGTCGCCGCCGAACGATTTCGATCTCGTCCGGAATACTTTCATTTCAAATGCTGTGCGGTTCTTCCTGAACATCGTCATTCGGGTCTACCTCTCCGTCTATCATCGGATAGAGTATCATGGGCGCGCACGCGCACACGGCGTCAGGGGGGCTATTATCATCGCGAACCACGCAAGTCATCTCGATGCGCCCGTGCTCGTATCCGCCTTCCCGCTTTCCCGGCGCAACAGCGTGCGAAGCCTTGCCGCGAAGGACTACTTTTTCACCTCCGCGTTCCGACGCATGGCGAGTTTTCTGCTCGCCAACAGCATCCCCATCGATCGCGGAAGGGTTGATTCGGCCTCGTTCCGGTTCTGCGCGGATGAAATGCAGCAGGGTATGAATATCATCATGTTCCCGGAAGGGACGCGTACCGCGGACGGAGCTGTCAAGCCATTTAAGCCCGGTATCGGAATGCTCGTGTGCACGCTGCGCGCACCGGTACTTCCCATCTATATACAAGGTGCGTACGAAGGCTTCCCCAGAGACCGCATGCTCCCGTCGCCGAAAAAGGTTCGCGTGTTCATCGGCGAGATGATGCGCTTCGATACGGGGCCGAACACGGCCGACCATTGGCGTGAGATCGCCGGATGTCTGCATGCGACGCTCCTCGAGATGGAAAAGCGAGCAAAGGAAGCATCCGTTGCCACTGTATGATCATGCCGTCGTGCTGTCTTTCTGAGGCGGATGCCCTCAAAAACCGGGTTTTTCGAGGTTCTCTGTATGGTAAAACCGCTCAATATTTCTTTGAATAATACCGAAAATTATGTTAAGGTCTTCACGGGCGTATTGTGTCCGGGGCCTCTTCCCATCACGGGCAAGGACTATCATGCGAGCACGGTCACTTCTTATCGTATGTGCAGGCTTCCTCACCTGCCTCATCGTCTCCGCTGCATGGCTTGAAGACTCGGACGATGCGGACACGAAGAAGATAATCACGCGGAAGAAAAAACCGTCGGTGACGAACATCGTGCGCGAAACGAACCTTGCCGCGCAGGAGATGAAAACCCCCGATACGAAGAGCGTCGTGACATCGGGCTCGTATGTCACGCTCGTCGCCGCGGAACGGGACAAGAGCGGCGCCAAAGCGGTCGTAACTTGGGTCGATGTCCCGACAAGCGGCGTAACGTATAAGATATACCGGAGCACCACCGCGATAAGCACCATCACCGCGTTCGAAACCGCGCGTCTCGTCGGCACGGTCGGCGACAATATCGGGAGCTATGTCGATGCGCCGCCGCCGGGGACATACTACTACGCAGTGACCGCTTCCCTCAAGGGCGTCGAACAGCGCGTGCTCGTCATCGATCAATCGTATACATCCATGGGCGTAAAGGTCACCGCCGCCGGGCCTGAAGACAACGGATTCGTAAGGAACATCAAATCGTTCTATGAACCCAATACGCGTTCCATCATCGTCATGTGGGAACCGCTCGCCGCCGCCGGCAATTACACCATCTACCGTTCGGATGCCCCGATAGCGAACGAGGGGGCGCTCGCGAAGGCGACCTCCATCGACGAATTGGAATACCATGAATCGGTGTTCGTCGACCGGCACATCGATCTTGCACGCGCCTATTACTATGCCATCATGCTCAACATGAACGGGAACATCGTCAAGCAGTTCCTCGCGAACCACACCTACACCACGCTCTCGGCGGAAGTAAAGCCGCGCGCAACGGTGTCCGTCGTCGTTACGCAGAAGACGAACGCTAAAAAGGACGATCTTTTCGACATCGACATACCGCCGCTGACCCCGAAGTCGAACGTCGTTGTCATGACGAAGCCGGAAAAGACCGATCCGCGCGTATACACGGTGACCAATATCCGTGCGGAAATGGCACCCGGCATCGGCATTCGCATATCATGGGAACTTCCGCAGAACGTAAGCAATGCGTTCTCGTTCATCGTGTACCGGAGCAAGACGACCGCGCTCTCAACGCCATTCGCGCTCAACAATGACCTCATGCACAAGATCATCAATCCATACGAATACCTCGCGGATAATCGCCGGTACGTGCTCGTGGACATGACGGTGGAATCGGCAACACCGTACTATTACGCGGTCCTCGTCGCCAACGGATCGCCCTATCTCTCGCACCCGTTCTTTCCGGACGTGAACTATACGACAAAGCCGGTCACCCCCGTGCTCGTCGATACCAATGCCGTACGCGGCCCCGTTAGCGTGGTCATTACGAACATCATCACCAATACGGTCGTCGCGACGATAACCAATCTCAACGCCATGACCAATCTGTTCGCGGTGACGAACTATGTCGATATACCGGTGACGAACGTCGTGACCGAGACCGTGACCAATGTCATCGCCGTGACGAATACGGTCGCCATGACGAACGTATTCGTACAGACGAATGAGGCACGCCCGGACGGGACAGTGAAGGGAACGTATGAGAAGCTCGGCACCCCCGACGATACGGTACGGGCGATATTGAACACGCGGTACTACCCCGGCCGTTTCGCCGAAGCCGCCGATGCGCTTGCCGCGTTCCTTGCGTCGGATGATTCCATGCCCGGAGACCGATCGTGGTATATCGCGAAGCTCTTCCTCGGACGTTCCCATCTTGAGCTCAGGCAATACCGTACCGCACTCGACGTGTTCCAGAGCGTACGCCAGCGCTCGCCCGAAGAAGTCGATTTCTGGATAGATAAAACGATAACGGCCATGCAGCGGCCGTATGCGCAGCCCAAGGAGAAGAAGCTATGAAAGTCTACATCGCTATCCTGGTGACCGTCATCACCGTAGGTGTGCTCGGCGCTGTCGGCTACCTCGCCGTCAATTACGGCGGCTTTACGCAGGAACGCCCGTATTATCGCGGCGTACGCGAATATGAGATAGGCCATTACCGCGAGGCCATCGGATCGTTCAATGAATATCTCTCGCTCAACTTCCGCAACAAAAAAAGCAATGACGCGAAATTCCGCATCGCCCTTTCGCTCAAGAAGCTCGATGAAACGGAGAACGCGAAGAAAAAGCTCGCGGAGGTCATAAGCGATCATTATTCGGACGAGGACACCGCACGCGCGGTCATTGAATATGCGGACATATGCCGGCTGGCGAACCAGTATGATTACTACATCATCGGGCAGATAGAGCTTATGCTCAGGCGTTTCCCGTCGGGGTCCGACCTCGAAAGCGCGCTTACCACGCAGTTCGGCTATCAGCAGCTCTTCCTCAAGCAATACGAGGTGGCGCTGCATCATTTCATGCGCTCGAGCACCGAGCTCTCGATACTCGGCAAAGCGCGCGCGTATCATGAGATGAACGATATCCCCAAGGCGCTTTCAGTGTATGAGGAATTCCTCACCTACAATCCGGGGAGCTCGCTCACCAAGGAAGTGCTGCGCACGTATCTCACGCAGGCGTCGCATCAGGCCATCGTCAATTACCGCCGAAAGAATTTCGAGACGGCGATACACTACTTCGGGCGCATACAGAAATACTTCCCGAACACCGCCGATGCCGAGAACGCGCTCTACTTCGCCGGTGAGGCGTTCTACGAACTTGAGAACTATGAGAAGGCGCTCACCATGTACGCCCATACCCTGGAGAATTCGATGTCCAGTCGGGATGCGGAGGCGCTCCTCAAAATAGGTCTCTGCTACTACTGGCTCAAGAATTATGCCGCCTGCTATAATGCGATGGATAAATTCCTCCGCGAATACCCGGCAAGCGTCTACTCGCCCCGCGCAGAGAAGTGGAAGGATATGGCGAAAAAAGAGCTTGAATACATGGGCGGGGAAACGTCGCTCTCGAAATAGCAACGCCGCGATTCACCTGCCAGTCGATTCCCGTGCGATAAGCGTTACCGGTATACGAACCGTGAGCGGTGAGAACATTCGGCCGCTCGTCAATGCCTGGACATCATCGGTTATCCGTTCCGCGAACATGCGCTCATGCAGGTCCATCGTCGACAGCGAGGGATAGAAGTATCTGCTCCAGAACAGATTGTCGGTACCGATGATGCCTGCATCATGCGGGATGCGCACCCCGCGCGAGAGAAGCACCCGCATGCCGGCAAGCGCCCCGGCATCGCTGAAAAAATAGTATGCATCGTGCGTAAGCGGCACCGTTCCCATCAGGGCGCCGATAGTCTCAAGCGAATAGATGCCCTCGACGGTGTAGAGCACGGACGTTCCTCCCCCGCTCGTGAATTCCTCAGTGAACCCGAGGTATCGTTCGCTCGAACAGCGCGACGCCATTTCCGGGGGAAAGATGACGGCGGCATTGCGGTACCCGCGGTCGATAAGATGCCGTGCGGCATGTTCGCCGACCATACGGTCATCGACGATGTAATTTATCGTGCCCAGAGGATCGATACCGCCCTGGAGACTGAAGACGGGGAGCGATGGTTCCGTCTCACGGACGAAGGCGCTGAACGCGGAGTTCATGCTTATCACCGCAGCGGGATCGGACGCGAGCATGGACGATAATCGCGCGTTGAAATTCTCACCCGCGAACGAAAGCTCGATGAACGTCATGCCCCGCGCTTCGAAGAGGCCCCGCATTTCCGCGGATACACCGGAAAAGAACGAGGTGCCGATATTGCTGCCGTGTATCGACCCATGGACAGAGAACACCGTTCGCCCGGTGCGCACGCTTTTACGCGCCACATACCCGAGCGACCGCGCCGCGGCGAGCACCGTTTCGCGCGTGCCTTCCGCGATGCGCACGTCCTGCCTGCCGCTCAGTATGAGCGAGACCGTCGCCGATGATACCTTCGCCTTCTTCGCGATATGTCCGATGGTGACTTTCTTGGTGTACATGAAAAGTTTACTTCCATTTTGAATGTTATAACGCAGCCATTTTTTTCGCCATTAAACCGCTTCCGCGCACCTCCTGTGCGCTGGCGCTTGGCGCTACGCGGCACAGAAACTCATCATCTATACTAACCCGCCTCCTGCGGTGAATGATTACGATCTTTTCTTCCTCAATGAATATCGTTATGCCGCGTCAGTCAATACGTACAGTTTTTACGGAAAAGATCAAGCGCGTATTCGTACGTGGACAGCTTCACATCGTAGGAGATGGAGTGGTCGGAATGGAACACATAGGGAATGCGAAGCTTGCGTACACCGGCGAGCTTCGGCAGTATCTCCGCGTCGATGGCCGCGCGGTCGTTCGTCTCAAGCGCCATGATGTTGATATTGCCCATGAAGGAAAGCTTACCTGCGTACGTCTGACCGAGCTCGACAACGTTCATGCCGGTCTTTGCTTCCATCGGCTGCAGGCAGTCGACGCCCGATTCTATTATCGCCGGGATATGCTTAACGATGTTACCGCAGGTATGCATGATGACCGGGAGTTTGTGGTCCTTGAGGAAACCGAAGAATTTCTTATGATACGGCAGTATCAGTTCGCGATGCATGGCCGGTGAGAAGAACGCGTCCTTGGTATACCCGAGGTCCTCATAGATGAACATACCGTCGGGCTTGCCCACTTCCCGGAAGAGATAGTCGTAATGCTCGATCATGAAATCGGTCATTACCGAGCAGTAATCGTGTATCCACGCGGGCTCAAGCGCGGCGGATTCCGACATGACCACATCGCCCATCGAGGCGCGCATCATCTCGAAGATGAAGAGATTGCTGAATACGGTGAATACATCATCGTTCCTGTGCTTCGCATAGTTCGCCTTCATCGCCGCAAGGTCGCCGAAACGCCGCGTGTCTATCGCTGAGAAATTATCGCGGTATTTCTCCTTCCACAGCGCGGATGTCGACAGTGAAAAGCCGATATGCTCCGGTGTTCCGCTCTTCTTTTTCCAGTAGCGCAGTTCGGCACCCCAGCCGTTGCGCACGACCTTGGTCTCATCATCCTCATGGATGATCTCGTCAGCCATCACCTTCCCCTGCGTATTGAACCATCCGCCTATGTTCCGGAGGTCATAATCGAAATGCGCGACGGTATCCGTACCCTCGGGCAAGCCCTGTTTCTGCCAATGGTCCTGAAGAAGGAACGGCCAGAAATGCTCGTACACCCCCATGCGCTCCGGCGCCTTCTTGTCGCGGATTATAGAGAACATGATGTCCCGTTTTTTCATGCCCGACTCCTGATGAGAATTGCTAAAAATTTAATAAATATTTGGCAAAAGTCAAGCAGCAATTGAACAATTTTGTGATCCATCGTTTTTATCGAATTTCACTGCAAATGACAGGCTCTGCTTGACAAATCCGCCGCTGGCCGTACAATGCGGCTATGCCCTCCCCTGCTATTGAGACCGTACCATGACGCGAACATTACGCAGGACAGCTTTCTCTTCCGCCGTACTTATCGCGGCGATATCCATTGAACTTATCCTCACGCCCGGCTGCGTATCGACGCAGTACCGCACCGTTGCGGATAGACAGCTTGCCTTTCAGGAAGCGAGCAATCTTCTCTCCAAGGCGCGTTCGCGGCTTGAGAAATCCCGGGCACTCCCGGACGAAGCAGAACGGATAGAGCGTGAATCGCGCAATGACCTCATGCGTGCACGCGATATCTTCGACCGGCTGTTCGAGCAGCAGCGCACGGTCACTATCGTCCTTTCGCTCGCACAGACGCAGAAACTTCTCGGCGATATCGAAGCGGCATATCGATCGTTCCTCTATATCGTGAACAATCTCGATACGAACCACGCTGAATCGCTCGCTGAGCTCGGATCGATAGCGCTTTCCGCCTTCAACAATGGCGATGAGGCGAAAGGCTATTACAAGCGCATCCTCGCGTCCGACCCCGACAATACCGAGGCGCTCTTTTACACCGGCTATATCGATTATCGCAAGAGCGATTATCAATCCGCACGCATATCGTTCGAGAAACTCCTCGCGCTTCCGCCAACGGGTCAATACCGGGCGTATGCCGAGCTCTATCTCGGCGTCGTGGAATTCTACGCGGGCAATTATGAGCAATGCGCCGCGCTCATCGGACCGCGCTATGCCGCGGTAGCGAACGATGTCGAAGGGCTCATGTTCGCCATACCGCTCTATAAAAGCTGTCAGATAACCGAACGATTCGCCGATGCGCTCGAAGTGATAGCACCGCTTGAGCGTGAGGCGTCCAATGCCCTCTACACGCATGAAACGGTCTTCCTTGCATCGCTCGCAGGGAAACCGGTGGCATCATATGCAGCGGCGGTACGTGCGGCAAAGGCAACACCACCGTCATTCGTGCTCGCCGCGTTCATGATAGAAAAGGGGGATATGAGCAATGCTCGAGAGCTCCTCATCCGTGACGCGGCAGGTTCGCCCCCGCTCGAAACGATGCAGATGCTCTTTCATATCGACAGGAAGCTCGGCCCCCCCGAGCGTGCGCGCAAGACCGAGCTCGATCTCGCCGTATATTATTACCGCAATAATGTGTACGGCATGGCGTTACGGCACCTCACCTCTCTCGTTGCCGAAAAGAAGTACGCCTATCTCTGGTACGATATCGCCATGGCGTATCTGCGGACGAACGACACCGAGCATGCGCGGGATGCGGCGGCGCGGTACATCAAGGCGGATATCACGCATAAGCTCGCCGCGCTCTGGGATGTATCCGATTTTCTTCTTCGCCAGCGCAGTTTCCCCGATGCACAGGCAGGATATGACCGCATCATCAAACTGTTCCCCGACTCCACGTTCGCGTATCTGCAGAAGGGCGTCGTGTACGGCATGACCGGCGATGCACCCTCCGCACGCCGAATGATCGAAAAGGCGCGAAGCCTCTTCGCCGGCGAGGATGACAAAGGGAAGAAATCGGCATACTACACCATCGGGACGATAGAGCTCATGATCGGGCGTTCGAAAGAGGCCGTTGATGCGCTCTCACGCGCGCTCGATCTCGACCCCGATGACCCGAATTCGCTCAACGCCCTCGGGTATACCTATATCGATCAGGACATCAATATCGCAAAAGGGCTCACGCTCGTGAAGAAAGCGCTTTCGATAAGACAAAGCCCGCACTTCTACGACAGCCTCGGCTGGGGATACTTCAAGGAAAAACGCTTTGATGAAGCAAAGACGGAACTCACGCGCGCCCTCGGGGGCTTTTCCGGCGAAGGACTATCCGTCGTCTACGGCCATCTCGGCGACGTATATCTCGCGATGGGCGATACGGCGAACGCGCTCGAGTCGTTCAGGAAGGCGCTCGCGGTAGAGGAAAAAAGCATCGAATTCAACGAAAAAGCGGTGCGCGAGAAAGTGAAGAAGCTCGAGGGCAAGCGATAGCGTGACGCGCCAGTACTTCTCATTCGCCGACTACACGCGGGACCGGTTCGGTTCCGCCGCCGGCAAGATATCCATCGATATCGGCTTCGGCTGCGCGCATCAGAAACGAACCGGCGGATGCAGCTTCTGTTCGCTCGCCGCATTCGCCCCGTCGTACACATCACCCGCCCTTTCTGTGGAAGAACAATGGCAGCGCGGAAAGAAGTTCAGCCGCCATGCGCGGAACTACGCATATCTCCAGCTCGGGACGAATACCGGGCCGGGCATCGATGTGGCACGTATTCTCGCGCCGATAGCAGAAGATACTTCTCTCTCTGGCATCATGATAGGCACGCGCCCTGACGCGCTCGATGCCACAACGATCTCCGCACTGTCCGAACTGGCCTCCCGTTACGACGTATGGATGGAAATGGGCATGCAGTCGATGGATAATGCCGTGCTTGCGCATATCGATCGCGGGCACACGTTCGAACAATTCATGGAGGCCGCCCTGTGCGTTCAGCGCGGGAAGATACGAGTAAGCGCGCATGTCATATTCGGGCTGCCGGGGGAAGCGCGTGAAGGGATGCTTGCCGGCATACGCGAGCTCGCGAAGATACCCGTCGACGGCATGAAATTCCATCAGCTGTCAATAGTACGCGGTACAAAAATCGCCGATCTCTATGCGCGCGAACCGTTCCCGCTCCTCGATGAGCGTACGTATGCAGACATCGTCGCTCACGCGCTCACCATGCTCCCCGCATCGGTGGTCATCGAACGTCTTGTCGGCGACAGCCACAGCGAATATCTCATCGCACCCCGCTGGAAAGCGGGAAAGCATGAGGTCATCGCGATGATACGTGAACGGCTTGAGGAGATGAACGCTGTGCAGGGAACGAACGCATCGTAGCCGCTGTCAGCGGCTAGCGGTCAGCCGTCTTCTTTTGGGTAAAATAGATGACGAACACCATGCCGATGAACAGATGTATCCCGATGAGCTCGAAGGCTACCGTGAACGCATTGTTCTCGACGAACAAAAGACGCGCGAAATCCGTTACCGTGAAATGTTTGGTCGTCTCGGCTACCATGGAAGGGGCGTGGAGAATGGAGATGAGCGCGAAGAACAGGTTGGCAAGCAGCACTACGGCGATAAGCGCGCCGAACAACCGCTTCGTGCGCGAGGGGATATGCATATTCCCCTGTGCGGCAAGATCGATATACATGAGCACGAACAGGAACAGCACGATGATACCCGCGGCATACACGAGTATCTGCACGATGCCGACGAACTGCATATCCGCTATGAAGTAGAGCACGGCGAGGGCGAAAAGCGAGAGCACGAGGCTCGCGGCGCTCGTTATGGGGTTCTTGAGGAATATCGCGGCTATCGCGGCAGAGGCGACGATGACGGCGAAGAACATGAACGCACCGTCGACGAACATGCGGTTGAACTGGTCGACCGATATCGAACCGATGATCGCTCTTACTGCATCCATATTATGGCACGAACTTTATCGGACCGCCCTTCTTCTCGAGCAGGTCCTCTTTCTTAAGATAGAACGATGCTTTATCCTCGTTCGCAAGCTCATATCCCTCTTCCAGATAGATGGCGCCTTTCGGGCAGGCCTCCTGACAGAAACCGCAATACACGCAGCGCAGAAGGTCTATCTCATAGCGCACGGGATATTTCTCGTCGTTCACATACCCGTCCTTCGTCGCATTCGATATCTCCCCGGCGACGATGGATATGGCGCCCGCGGGACAGGAATACTGACAGGCGAAACAGGCCACGCAGCGCACGGCGTTCTTCTCATCGCGTTTCAGCCGATGGCGTCCGCGGAATCGCGGCGAGACCGGCAATCGCTTCTCGGGGTAGGACACCGTCGATTTCTTCAGGGCGAAAAAATGCCTGAGGGTAAGGAGCATCCCCTTGATGATGGCGGGGAAATACATGCGCTCCCAGACGGTGGGATTGTCGATGCGGTATTTTTCGTGGACATTAACGGCCATGACGACGGATTATAGTGCGATTGCACGGGAAGTCAAGCCGACACGCGGCAGATCGTTCGCGTGCATTGTCAAAAACTACCGGACATGCTATAGTCGGTCCATCATGGAATGCGGAGGACATACGTATGAAACATGTGATCATAGCGCTTGCATGCTGCATAGCGCTCAACGCAGAGGAAGGTCTTGTCGGCTACTGGAAATTCGATGAAGGCTCGGGCATTACCGCCGCCGACGCCTCGGGCAATAATCGCAAAGCGATACTGACGAATGCCGTCTGGGTGAACGGTAAAAAAGGCATGGCGGTCGAATTCAACGGCGCAATGAGCTATGCGCGCGCCGCTGTCATCGATATCCCCGGAAGCTTATCCATGTGCGCCTGGGTGAAGCCATCGGCCATGCCGACGGACCGTGAGTTCAATGAAATGGCCGCGGTGTCCAGACCAGGATTTCACAACACGCTCGGCGTCCTGACGAACGGGGCGTTCTTTTTCAGCATGTGGAACGTCGACAACAAGAACGCCTATGCGACGGCCCCATCTGCGAACGTTTCCGGCACGTGGCATCATATCGCCGGTGCTTATGATATGGGAAAGAATCAAACGACCATATACATCAACGGTGTATCGGTAAAGTCAGCGGTCATGGCAGAGGGCGCCCCGCGCAAGTATCCCCCGGATATTTTCATCGGCGTGGCTTCTCCGAGCCCGAGCAAATATGCATCGTTCTATCTCGGCGCTGTGGACGAGGTTAAGGTGTTCTCACGCGCACTTTCGGCCGAGGAGATCAAAGCGATATACGCGTCGTACTGACGGCAGGCATGGACACTGAAAATGCATCATGTCCTTTATGCAGCGGGACCAAACGCCTCTCCCAGAAAGGCATAGCGGTCATCTATCTCCTTCCGCATATCGTATGGGTATGCATTGCGGTGATATCGCTCATACTCGGCATTGTGCATAACCGCTACTGGCTCATTCTCACCGCAGGGGCATATATCGCACCGCTCGTCAGGGCCGATCTCAGACTGCTGCTCTACCCCTTTACCGCCATCGCATCCGTGCTGGGGGCGAAGGTCAACTGTCCGAAATGCGAACCGCACGGGGGCGTGTTCAGGAAATACTAGCTTTTGGGCGGCGAAAGTCCGAATTGTACCGCGAAAAGCCCTTTTTTACTTGACTCCGCCGCTCTCCCATGATATACTGCATCGCCTCTGTGGGCAGCTCGCGGATACGATACGTCCCCCAGAACACCATATCGAGATAAGGTCATGGCCGAAAAGAACGACGCATCAAAAAAAGATAAAGACGATAAAACCCCGGCGATATCCACTGCCACCGCGGATATCCTCAAAAGCGTCGAGCCTATAGCCATAGAAGCCGAAATAAAGGATTCCTACCTTACCTATGCGATGAGCGTCATCGTGTCCCGGGCGCTCCCCGACGTCCGCGACGGCCTTAAGCCGGTGCATCGCCGCATTCTGTACGCCATGTACGACAGCGGCCTCACCCACGATAAACCGTACAAGAAGTCGGCGACCACGGTCGGTGAAGTGCTCGGTAAATATCACCCGCACGGCGACGCCGCAGTATATGAAACAATGGTACGCCTGGCGCAGGATTTCTCGCTCCGCGCTCCGCTCGTCGACGGTCAGGGCAATTTCGGCTCCATCGACGGCGACCCGGCGGCCGCAATGCGGTACACCGAATCGCGGATGACGCACCTTGCGGAAAAGCTCCTTGACGATATAGAAAAAGAGACCGTCGATCTCGCCTCGAACTTCGATGATTCCCGCAAAGAGCCGACAGTGCTCCCGGCGGCATTCCCCAACCTCCTCGTCAACGGTTCATCCGGCATAGCCATCGGCATGGCGACGAACATACCGCCGCATAATCTCCACGAAGTCACGAACGCCATCTCGGCATATATCGACAACCCGAAGATAGAGATCCCCGAGCTCATGAAATATGTCAAGGGACCGGACTTCCCCACCGGGGGCATCATCTACGGTCTTGAAGGCATCAAAGCCGCATATATGACCGGCAGGGGTCACATCAAGGTCCGTGCCAAACTCGATATGGAAGAGGGAAAGAACGGGAAAGAGGTCATCGTCGTCACTGAGATACCGTACATGATCAAGAAATCGGACCTCATCATAAAGATAGCCGAGCTTGTGAAGGACGACAAGATAGAAGGTGTCGCGGGCCTTCGCGATGAGAGCGACAGGCGCGGGATGCGCATCGTCATAGAACTCAAGAAGAACGTCGCCGCACAGATAGTGCTCAATCAGCTCTTCAAGCATACGCCGCTTGAGAGCACGTTCGGCATCATCAATCTCGCGCTTGACAACGGCGAACCGAAAGTGCTTACGCTCAAGGAGATGATATCGCTCTTCGTCTCGCACCGCGTCGATGTGGTCACGCGCCGGATCAAATTCGACCTCAAGGAAGCCGAGGCCCGTGCGCATATCGTCATAGGGCTTCTCATTGCGCAGGAGAACATCGACGACATCATCAAGGTCATCAAAGCGAGCAAAACGACGGAGGCCGCGCGCGACAGGTTGATGGCCGAGTTCAAGCTCTCCGAGATACAATCGCAGGCGATACTCGACATGCCGCTCAAGCGGCTCACCGCACTTGAACGAGAAAAACTCGAACAGGAGCTCGCCGAACTGAAAAAGATGATCGACCATTTCAAGGACCTGCTCGCCTCACCGAAGAAGATACTCGATCTCATCAAGCGTGAGCTCGTCGCGGTCGCGGAGAAATTCGGCGATGACAGACGCACCGAGATCGCCGGACGAACGGAATCCACCGAGATAGACTCCGCCGACCTCATACACGACGAGAACATGGCGGTCAGCATCAACACGCAGGGGTTCATCAAGCGCGTGCCCGCGGATTCCTACCGCGTGCAGGGCCGCGGCGGCGTGGGCGTGCAGTCGGGCAAGAACAAATCCGATGAATTCATACGCCATCTCTTCGTCGCCTCCACGAAGGACACGGTGATATTCTGCACCGACAAGGGGAAAGCATTCTGGATGAAGGTGCACGAGATACCCGAAACGGCGAAGACCGCGCAGGGCAAGAGCATAAAATTCATACTGAACCTTGCGCCCAATGAGAACATCACGAGCTACTTCACGATACGCGACATAGAACCGGGCGTATCGATACTCATGATAACGAAAAAAGGCGTGCTCAAGAAAATGGAACTTATCCATCTTGAGAACGCGAAAAAGCGCGGCATCATGGCGATCAATCTCTCCTCCGACGATGAGCTCGTCGCCATCGACGCGATACAACAGGGCGAGGATTTCATCATCACCACGATGAACGGGCTTGCGCTCCGCACCAACGAGTCCAAGGTACGCACGATGGGGCGCGCGGCATCCGGCGTGCGCGGCATGCGGCTCCTCCCGGGCGACGAATGCATATCGCTCACCACGGTCACGCAGGATGAGGACCTCATCGTGATAACCGAACGCGGCCTGGGCAAACGCCTCTCCTCCAAACGCTTCAACGTGAAGGGGCGCGGCGGCAAGGGCCAGATATACATGAAGCTCGATGACCGCACCGGTAAGGTTGCCGCGGTGAAAGCGGGCAGAGCTTCGGACGATCTCATGGTCGTTACCGATGAGGATATGGTCATCAAGATGCACATCGAGGATATGCCCGAGCTCGGACGCAATGCGAAGGGCGTACGCATCGTCAACATCACCCCGCCCGCGGTCGTCACCGACATCGCCATCGATGTGGAACGCGAAACGCCCAAGGAATAGCGCATGCCACCGACCATCGATCGCCTCAAACGGCTGAGCCGCTACGCCGCTGTCGCCGGCATCGTCGTTTTTTTCTTCGGGTTCCTGTTCCTCTTCGCCGTGCCCGGCTACCCGACCATGCCGTTCTGGGTCGTACTCGTGCTCTCAGCGGGAGCGATCGCATCATTCATCGTCCTCAACCGCGAGCTTATCGTGAGATTTTTCGCGCTGCGCACCGTCAGGAAGGCGGTCGGCTCGAGCGTGTATCTCATCATCATCATCGCCATTCTCGTCGCCGCATACATGGTCGCGAGCAATTTTCCCCTGCGCTTCGATCTCACGCGCGGGAAGCTCTTCACGCTCTCGGCGCGTTCCGAAGAGGTGCTCAAACTCATCAAGGGGGACATGATAATCATCGTGTTCAGGAGCCCCGCAGAAGACCCGTCATCGGCGGCGTGGAAGGCGGATCAGCTCCTCAAGCAGTATGCCGCACGGAACAAAAAGATCCGCCTCAAATACATCGACCCGAACCAGGACCCGATAATGGCGAACAAGCTCGAGGTCACCGAGGCCGGCGAGATGATATTCGTCTACAGGGGAAGGAAGACGCGCGTGCTCAACCGCGACCTTGCCGTCGGGGACGGATCGAAGGCGACGTTCGTCGGCGAGGAGCGGCTCACGCAGGCGATATACTCCCTCGTGGAATCGTATAAGCTCGGCATCTATTTCACCGCAGGTCATGACGAATACCGAATCGATGATAAGTCCGAACAGGGATATTCCATCATACGGAATTTCCTCGAGAGCGAAAATTACGATGTGCGCACGCTCGAAACGGCGAAGGCACCTGAACTCCCGGCGAATGCGGCACTCATCGTAATAGCCGGGCCCAAGCGCGCGTTCAATGAACGTGAGCTCGGCATGCTCTCGCGTTACCTGAAAAGCGGCGGACGTCTCCTTGCGCTCTACGATCCCTTCGGTATTCAGAACAACAATTGCAATCTCGATGCGCTCCTCGCCGAATGGGGGTTCCTCCTCCCGCGCGATTTCGTCGTTGACCCCGCGCACAACTCCGGCAACCCCGTCTACATCGTCCCCGGCTACGGCACGCATCCGTCGGTGGCCTCGCTCAAGGAACGCAACATGCCCGTATGCCTTTTCCTCGCGCGGAGCGTAAAGGCATCGACCGTTCGCAAAGGCGGTGCCGTGATGGAAATGCTCCGCACGCCCGACGGCGAGAGCTGGGCGGAGACCGATCTTGCGAGCGACACGCCGCGTTTCAACGCAGGAGACTCACGCGGGCCGATCACCGTCGGTGCAACGGCCGTATATCCGCTGCCCGGCACATCGACGAACGGTTCGACAAGCTCACCGACCGCAACGAACGATGTGAAAGAGACGCGCATTGCCGTCATCGGCGATTCGGATTTTGCCATGAATCAGGCGCTCTCCGGACAGTATCAGTACGGCTATGTGTTCACCGGGAACAAGGACCTCTTCCTCAACACGATATCCTATTTACTGAAAATGGAGCACAAGATATCCATTCGCCCCAAAGGGGAAGAAGAAAAACGGCTTACGCTCACCTCGGGGCAGACGAATTTCCTTATCGTGTTCGTGCAGATAATCATACCGCTCCTCTTTGCCATTGCGGGAGCCATTGTCTGGTTCATGCGGAGAAAATGAAAGCGGTAACAACCCCCACCCAACCCTCCCCCTTTTTAAAGGGGAGGGCGAAGAAGGCGTAATGAAGATAAAATTGCATAATTCTCTTTCGCGTAGTGATGAAGAATTCACACCGATAACGCCGGGCGAAGTGAAGATGTATTCCTGCGGGCCGACGGTGTACAACTTCGCGCATATCGGCAATTTCCGCGCGTATATGGTAAGCGATCTCCTCCACCGCACGCTTCTCCTCGCGGGATACAAGGTCACGCTTATCATGAACCTCACCGACATCGACGACAAGACGATACGCAGCGCGCGGGCGGAGAAACTCCCGCTCACATTGTTCACGGAGAAATACAAGAAAGCCTTCTTCGAGGACATTGCGGCGCTCCGCATCAAACCGGCATCGGTGTACCCTTCAGCGACCGACCACATACCGGAGATGATATCCATCATCCAGCGTCTCACCGAACGCGGGCATACGTATGCCGCCGACGGATCGATATACTTCCGCCTGTCATCGTTCCCGAACTACGGAAGGCTCGCCAATCTCGAACACGATGTGCTCAAGGCCGGCGCGTCGGGGCGCGTTGCCGCGGACGAATACGAGAAAGAGAACGTGAGCGATTTCGCGCTCTGGAAAGGCTACGCCGAAGCGGACGGCGATGTGTTCTGGGAGACGCCGCTCGGCAAGGGGCGCCCCGGATGGCATATCGAATGCTCGGCGATGAGCACGAAATATCTCGGCGATACCTTCGACATACACACCGGCGGCATCGATAATAAATTCCCGCATCATGAGAACGAGATAGCGCAGACCGAATGCGCTACGGGAAAGAAATTCGTGCACTACTGGCTCCACAACGAGCATCTCATCGTCGACGGCGAGAAGATGTCCAAGTCCAAAGGGAATTTCTACACGCTCCGCGACCTCATCGCAAAGGGATACGACGCGCGCGCGATACGCTATCTCCTCATAAGCTCGCATTACCGGAAGCAGCTCAATTTCTCGCTTGACGGCATTCTGCAGTCGGCGAAAGCGCTGGAGCGCATGAACGAT
>JBBTBY010000168.1 GCA_038043445.1 Spirochaetota bacterium | reverse complement strand
TCCCGACATGCTTCGCCAGTACGAAAAAACGCTGCTCCTGCTCGAAGCCAATCCCCATCATCCATCGCTCCGTCTTCATACGCTGAAAGGAAAACTGAGCGATGTGTATTCCGTCTCCATCAATCTCTCGTACCGCATTTCGATGGAATTTCTCATAGAAACAGATATGATAATACCCATCGATATCGGCACACACGATGAAGTATATTGAATTCTGATAGGAACCCCCAATGAAGATGCTATCCATTCCCAACACCGATCTCACGGTATCGCGCATTTCCTATGGCTGCATGAAGCTCGCATCGATACAAGTTTCGCCGTCCGATCTTCCGAAAGCCGCCGTTGACGCATGTCTCGCCGCGTATGAGGCGGGGATCAATTTCTTCGACAATGCGGACATCTACGGCCGCGGGCGATGCGAAGAGCTCTTCTCGGGAATTTGGAAGCATGTCCCGCGTGAGAAGATAGTACTCCAGACAAAATGCGGCATTCGTCCGAAGGATACGCCGACAGCAGGGCTGCCCGGCCGCTATGATTTCAGCTTCGAGCATATCACAAGGTCCGTCGAGGAAAGTCTTACCCGGCTCAAGACCGATCATATCGATATACTGCTGCTCCATCGCCCGGATGCGCTCATGAGCCCGGAAGAGGTGGCCCGTGCGTTCGACGAACTCCATGCATCAGGGAAAGTGCGCTATTTCGGAGTGAGCAATCACAATGTCATGCAGATGGAACTCATACGTAAATACGTCAAACGCCCGATAGTGGCCAATCAGATGCAGTTAAGCGTCATGCATCATTATCTCGTATCCGAGGGCGTGCTCGTCAACATCGCATTAAAACCGGCGGGGCTTGCCACCGGCATTCTCGACTACTGTCGGCTCAACAATATCTCGGTGCAGGCGTGGAGCCCCGTTGCACGCGGTGTACCGCTCATGCCGGCAGCAGATGCTCCTGCACACATCAAGGAGCTTTCCGAGTACATCAGAATACTCGCATCGCAGAAGAACACCTCCCCCGAGGCGATACTGCTCGCCTGGGTGATGCGCCATCCGGCCGTTGTCATCCCGATCATCGGTACGGTGAACATATCGCATATTAAAGGGAGCGCGCTCGCGGACGCCGTCGTTCTCTCCCGCGAGGAATGGTATCACCTGCTTGCGCTCGCGCGCGGCGAAAGCGTTCCCTAGGAACGATATCATGAAGCGATTCGAATTCCCCTCGCCGCTCTACTGCATAACCGATCGCACGCTTTCTCTCGGGCGGTCGAACCTTCTCGTCGCCTCAGCGCTCATGGATGCGGGCGTGCGCATCCTGCAGTACCGTGAAAAGACATTATCACCCAGGGAACGCTACGCCGAATGCCGCGAGATACGCGCGCTTGCGAAGATGCATCATGCGCTTTTCATCGTCAATGACGATATCGGTCTTGCGCTCGCGGTGTCCGCCGACGGCGTCCATGTCGGCCAGCATGACCTTCCCGCCGATGCGGTACGCCGCGCCGTCGGTACGAAAATGATCGTGGGGCTTTCCATCGAGAACGTTCACCAGCTTGCCGATTCCGCTGCGGATGCCGCCGATTATTTCGGTGTCGGTCCGGTGTTCGCCACCGCCACCAAGGATGACGCCGCACCTCCGCTCGGGCTGGAGGGTCTTCGCGAATGTGTTAAAAAAGCGAAACGCCCCATGGTAGCCATCGGCGGGATAAAGGAAGCGAACGTACGGTCGGTCATGGGAACAGGCGCTCAGTGTGCGGCTATTATTTCGGATATTGTCGGGGCTGAGGATATCGGGGAGAAGGTTGGGAGAATTCTTGGTGTAACAGAAAAGTCATTTCCCTGACCCCCTTTTTCTATTTCAACACACCAGATATTCCGGCGCCTTGCAGTCGCTCGTCATATACGGGAAGGAAAAATGCGGTATTCGTAATAGTGCCGCGTATTCCGCAGCGGTGTGCGCCAAGGACGGCGCTACTGGCGGCGGCCATGGATGGCCAAAGCCGCCACGGGGGATGGGTGAGTGCATTCGCAGTAAGAGAACAGTGCCTTATCGGTACTTGCTCACCATGAAACGCTTGAGTATGGCGCGGAACACATGACCCTTGTCCTTGCGTGCGCCGATGAGCCCGGCGATGACGGTGCCCGAGAAAATGAACAGCGTCTGCCAGAAGCCGATGACGAGTATGAGTATCATACAGATGAGACCGACACCTGCGAAGAAGACACGGTAGCGGTTCTTCTGTATGTAGCGCCCGACGGCGTCTATGAGGTCTTTCATGGACCTACCGCACCTTCACGTCGCGGAAGTCGCTTATCGTCGTTCGCTTATCGATGCTTTCGACGGCTATCTCGATGCTCTTGATATTATCCGCACCTATCCCCACGACATCGATGAGCTTCCGGCGTATATCGTCCTTGATAAGATCGCCGAGAACGGTTATCGACTGCCGGGAGCTTACCCCGAGACGGAGCGACACCATGAGTTTCTTCTTGCGGTACACCACCTTCGCGCGTGCGTCGATGACCTCTCGGTTGGCGGTGGCTATCTTCTTGACGAAATCGCGTATCGCCTCGACGGAGACATGGATATAGCCCTGCTCGTCCTCGATGGAGACGTACGGATCGCTCGCAAGAAGGTTCGAAAAGAACGTGACCACACCGACGATGAAGATGAACACGAAGAGCATGCCCCAGAGGAGCGAATAGACATTGCGGGAGAAGATGTATTCCTCGATGAAGCTCTTTATCGGGTCGAGTATCTGCGTCAGGAGATGACTGTTGTAGTACTGCCCGACGAGCGCCACACCGAGCAGGAGTATGAAAAGATAGATGGCGTATCGGACCAGCGACCAGAGTATGGATATCGGATTCATAGCGTGTACCCTTCCTTACATCTTTTTCTCAGGGGCGATGCCCTGAATATTCACATGCACCCGTGCGACGGTAATGCCGGTCAATTCCTCAACGCGTTCCTTGACGATACGCTGTATCTCTTCGGCCACTTCCTGCACCACCATGCCGTACTGCACGACGATGGAAAGCTCTATCTCCACGGAACGTTCCGTGGGATTATCGCCGGCATGCCGGACGAGTATGCCCTCGGTAAGATCTCCCTGCGTGAAGAATTTCGCGAACCCGTCGACGATGGTCTCGGTAAAACGCACAAAGCCGCGTATGCCGGACGCCGCATGCGCCGTTATATCGGCAATGACCTCGTTGGAGACGCGTATCTCGCCCTCTGCCTCGTGGGGAATGCCGGAATCATCGTAGTAGATATTCTTACCGCGCCACATGCCGCTACTCTCCCTTGCCTTTCACCGCTTTCTTTTTCCCCTTGTCCTTCGGTTCATCCTTCAGGTCATATTCTTCGAGGAATTTCGTCGTCACTTTCCCCTCGATGAACACGGGGTGTTCGAGCACTTTCTGATGGAACGGTATGGTCGTCGGCACGCCGATGATGATCGCCTCGTCGAGCACGCGCTTCATCTTATTGATGGCGTTCATGCGGTTCTCGCCGCGCACGATGAACTTCGCGATGAGCGAATCGTAGTACGGCGGTATGGAATAGTCGGAATATACGTGGCTGTCGATGCGCACGCCGAAACCACCCGGCAGGTGCACGCGCGTCACTTTGCCGGGCGAGGGGCGGAAATCATGCTCCCAATCCTCGGCGTTGATGCGACACTCGATGGCATGGCCGGTTATCTTCACATCGCTCTGCGTATAACGGAGCTTCTCGCCCATGGCGATGAGTATCTGTTCTTTCACGATGTCTATGCCGGTGACGAATTCCGTTACCGGGTGTTCGACCTGCACGCGGGTGTTCATCTCCATGAAATAGAAATTCCCTTTATCGTCGACAAGGAATTCAATGGTGCCCGCGCCCTGATAACCGGCGAGCTGCGCACCCTTGACGGCGGCATCGCCCATCTTCGCGCGGAGTTCCGGCGTCATGACCGGCGACGGCGATTCCTCGATGAGCTTCTGATGGCGGCGCTGCAGGGAGCAGTCACGCTCACCCAGGTGAATGACATTGCCATGTTCGTCGGCGAGTATCTGTATCTCGACGTGACGGGGGTTCTCGATGTATTTTTCCATGTACACATCGGGATTATTGAACCCGATGCGCGCCTCGTTCTGCGCGATGGGAAGGTTCGATCTCACCTCTTCATCAGAACGGCAGATGCGCATGCCCTTGCCGCCGCCGCCGGCCGTTGCCTTGAGGATTATCGGATAGCCGATCTCATTGGCCTTGCCTGTCGCCTCGTCGGCATCCTTGAGAATGCCGGTACCGGGGGTGATGGGAACGCCTGCTTTTTTCATCGTTTCTCGCGCGTTCGCCTTATCGCCCATCTTATTGATGACTTCTTTCGACGGGCCTATGAATTTGATGTTATGTTCTTTGCAGATGTCCGAGAACGCCGCATTCTCAGAAAGGAACCCGTAGCCCGGGTGTATCGCGTCAGCACCGGTTATCTCGCAGGCGCTTATGATGCGCGGGATATTAAGATAGCTTTCCTTCGACTGCGGCGGTCCGATGCAGACGTCCTGGTCGGCGAACTTCGAATGGAGCGATTCCTCATCGGCCTGTGAATGTACGGCCACCGTCGGTATGCCGAGCTCTTTACATGCCCGTACGACACGAAGCGCGATCTCCCCGCGATTGGCGATGAGTATCTTTGTTATCTTAGCCACGCCGATTCTCCTTTCTGCTACTTAAGCCGGAGCAGGGGTTGGCCGTATTCGACCGCCTGTCCGTCCTCAACGAGCATCTCGACAAGCTTGCCGTCGATCTCGCTCTTTATCTCGTGTTTTATCCCCATGAAGAGAAGCATCCCGACGGTCTTCCCGACCGTGACCGCGTCGCGGAGTTTCAGGAAGGGATCGCTCTTTTCGTCCTTGGCGCGGAGGAATATCCCTACGCCGGGCGACAGTATGTCCTTAACAGGCTCTGCGGCCGGTGCCGGTACCGCGACAGGAGCGGCAACGGTAACAGCCTTCGCCCTCGGCGCTTTCGGGTGCAGCGCACGGATAAGCTTTACCTTCTCGCCGTTCTTCTCGAATACGATCTCCTCGACCGTGCTCGACTCAAGCGCTTCCACGAGCGAATTGAGCGCATCAACGGAAACCGATGCGTGTAACTTACTCTTTGACCCTTTCGACATACGACCTATCCCTTGTATCGATTCGAACTTTTTCGCCGATGCTGATGAACAGCGGCACATTGACCGATATTCCCGTCGAGAGCGTTGCCGGCTTCGTTCCGCCGGATTGTGTATCGCCCTTGAATCCGGGCTCGGTATACGTGACCTCGAGTACAACATGCATTGGCAACCTGACCGCAATGACCTCGTCCTCATAGAACTGCAGGTCCACATCCATATTGTCGAGCAGGAAATCCTTCTCGTCGCCGACAACTGCCCCCGGGATGGAAAGCTGCTCATAGGTATCATTGATCATGAAATGGAACATATCGCCGTCGCGGTACATATACTGCGACTTCTTGAACGATATATCCGCGGTGTCTATGGTATCCGTCGAGCTGAAGCTCTTCTCAAGCACATTCCCGGTGCGTATATTGCGTATCTTCATACGCACCTGCGCCTTGCGCTGCTGCTGCCGGTGAAGCCCCGTTTCCAGAACAAGAAAAAGACCGTTGTCGATGATGACCGTATCGCCTTTGCGTACGTCGTTCGTTCCGACCGCCATTGAAGCCCCCCGTTACCGCTTAAGCCCGTAGCGCTTCTTAAAGCGGTCAACGCGGCCGGCAGTATCGACAAGTTTCTGTTTGCCGGTAAAATATGGATGGCAGTTATAGCAGATATCGACGTGAATATCCTTCAATACTGACTTCACCTGGAATTTGGCACCACAGGCGCATATGACGTTCGTCGTATGGTAGGGGGGATGTATCTCGGCTTTCATCGTGGCAGTTCTCCATGTTACATATTGTATCGTGTCTGAATGACCGAAGCATTCTATCACAGCCGGGGAAATAACGCAACGGTTTGGGCACGGAATTCGCGCGGTGTCTTTCCCCGGTATTTCCGGAACATGCGGGTAAAATAGGCAAGATCGGAAAAACCCACGGAAAGCGCGATATCCCCCACCGACCGGTCGGTATACCGGAGAAGATTCTCCGCTTTCGAAAGGCGAATTTTCGTCACGAAATCCATGAAACTTACGCCGTAAATGGCCTTGAACCGGTGGGCGAAATAGTATTTACTCAACCCCGTATGCGATGCGGCATCGCTTAACCGTATCTTGCTGTGATAGTGCTTATCCAGGTACGCGAGCAGATGCCCGAACGCAGATGCACCCTCGCTCGCCGGTGCGGCTCCGCTCATGGGCTTGATGAGCTCGCCGAGTTCGAGAAATCGACCGATGATGGTCGCACGGTCGCCGCGCATAGCCTCGAGTGCGCGTACCAACCCCGCCGCCGGGCGCTGCACCGGTATAAGGCGGCAGAGCGCATCCACAACAGCACGCATATCGGCACGGATGACGGCATTGCCGAAAAGCTCGTTGAGATACGATACTTCGATCTTGCAAAGCAGAAATCTCTGGGCATCGGAGACAAGCGTATATCCGTGCATGGCATACGGGCGAATGACAATAATATCCCGCGCATGATATTGATGCGTTACACCATCGACGGATACCGTGCCGCCCTTGCCGTCGTAGAAATAGACCAGCTCAAGCGTATTGTGAAAGTGCGGGCGAACGGATGTGCGTGCAGGGCCGGTGACCGTACGGCGAATGCTTATCGGGTCATTGAGCGAGAACTGCGTGGTATCGTTCTCATAGAATGGGTTTGAGAGCGTATCGAATTCCTTCGTAAAACGAATAGGACTTTTCATTTCTTGCCGCCGACACTGTCCATAGCGGCTTCGCCGCCAGGCTGCGCCATAGGCGCATGCATACATGTATAGTATATTCCCGCCACCGGATACCGTCAATCCCCTATCCCGCTTAACATCCGCTACCTCCGGGACGACGATGCCACGATGCTGCGTTACCTCTTGCACGCTTTTTCAGCGATTTTCAACGATATGTACTCCATCGCGACAACACCTCTCCTATCCCGTCTGCAGTTACGCATCGGCACTTGCACTGAGCTGCTAGACGTGCGGCCGCAGCAAGGCGCGCGCCATGCGTGCACCCAAAGGGCGCTGCCCGGCGGCAAAGTCGCTACGGGATGGCGCTATATACATTCAACTCGTCACCATTACCCGAAACCCGCCGTACGCCATTCGCTTCATGTCAAAGGGCATTTTTTCCTTCGGATCGGGCGGCTTCATCGACGGATCGCTCATAACACGGGCGTTCACCCGGTCGCGATGTTTCTTCGACCGAAATTCGATGTACGAAAACCATACCACCTCGCCCGGTTTCGCCTTCGCCATCCTCGGGAAGGTAAAGGTGACAAACTTCGGCTTCGCATCATCAATAATACATTCCTTATAGTTCAACGCACCGTATTTCATCCAGAGCTCTTTGCCCTGCCGCGCCATCTCGCGGTATTTGTTTATTTTACTTTTCGGAACAGCCAATACGAATCCGTCGACATAGGCCGATTTGTTTTTTACCATACAGTACTCCTTCTTGAAAAATTATTTTTTACGCCGAGTTCCACTCACCCTCTTTTTTGTCTTGCCCGGTCGCTTCACTCGTTTCACCGGATTTTTTTTACCTCCCCCCGCAAACGCCCGCTCAAGTCCTTGTATATCGAATTTTTTCATTTTGAGGAACGCTTCGGTAACCCGCGCAACCTTCGCGGCGTTCTTATCGGACTGCATCTTACTGAGAACGGCCGGTTCGATCTGCCACGACACACCGTACTTGTCCTTTAACCAGCCGCACTGTTCGGATTCGGGAACGGCTGAGAGTTTCTCCCAGTAATAGTCTATCTCCCTTTGCGTTACGCAATGCACCACGAACGATATCGCCTCGTTGATTGAAAATTTGTGCGGATATGCGCTGTCCATGACGGCAAACGATTCGCCTTCGATCGAAAAATCCGCGTGCTTCACCGCCCCTTCCTTATCGGGCTCTTCCCCGGCACCGTAGCGTATAATGTCACCAATGCCCGAATCCTTGAACACGGACATATAAAAGTGTATCGCCTCTTCCGCTTTTCCGCACCGATCGCCCACGAACATCATTGTGGGAATGATCTTCTGCCGAATGGCGCGGGTGCCCATGTACATCACCTGCCATGAAAGACCGTACTTGTCCGACACCCAGCCGTACCGTTCGCTGAACGGATACGTACCGAGCTCCATAAGCGCCGTGCCCCCATCCGACAATCCTTTCCACAATGCATCGACTTCTTCTTTTGTCTCGCAGGCGATAAGAAAGGATATTGCCGGAGTAAGTTTGAAAACCGGTCCGGCGGCCATGAGTGTTATCTCTTTTCCGTATATTTCCATCGTGACGATTTCTACGGTGCCGGAGGGTGTATTATTCAGCTCCGAAACATTTTTGATCTTCGATCCCCTGAAGATCGATGCGTAAAAGTCCGCCGCTTTCCGCGCTTCCTTCTCAAACCATAAGAACGGCGTTATTTTCTGACCCATAGATTCCTCCTCTTCGATTTCCTATCACCATAATTATAATAATTTTAATTGATGATGTCACTTTGACCAAGTCATAAAACCGCGAAGCACCTGTTGATGAAATCCCGCGCCGCCGCGACGCACTCCTCCCTGCCGCCGTACACTTCGGAACGGAACGTATACTGCGGCCCGGAGACGATATTGACATAATGATTGCGACACGACTTTTCCCCGACGATCCATTCGATGTGGAGATAGGAGCCGGTGTCCGCGGATATTTCTCCGAATGGTATTGTGTTGCCGGCTCAGATCTGTCCGGCGTTCAAGTCCACATTCCTCAGATTGCGCCTGTCCGGTATCCTGTCGTCCGGTATCTGGCTCTCAAGCTTCGGCTTGGGTTCATGTTCATGCTTCGCGCGCGGGAACACCGCCAGCACCGAAAGCACGGCAAGCGCTATCGCCGCGGAAAGTATTATGCTCGCCCGGGCGGATGAAAGCACCGTGACGACACCGTCCATGACAGTGCGCCGCGTCCGTGCAATGCGGTGCGCATTCCCCATCACGCGATCGAAATCAATATCGGTTATCGATACATCCGCGGACGGACGCAGTGCCTCAAGCTTCTTCTTGAACATGCTCATCGCCTCTTTCATAGATGCACCCCCGCACGCTCAAGCGCCGCTTTGACCTTTGTGAGTGCGTAGAAATAATTGCTCTTTGCCGAATTCGCAGAGATCTTTATCGCACGGGCTATCTCGCCGTATGACATCTGTTCATAATAGCGCAGAAAAAATACGTCGCGCTGTTTTCCTGAAAGCGTCTGAGCGGCACGGGATATCATCTCGGTGAGGAACGATACCGCGAGCGGGCTTGTCGCGTCGGCATGTTCGTCCCGTACGGTCTCAAAATAATCCGTGTTCGGAACGGCGCGCCGCGCGTTGACCTTTTTCATATTGATCGCCGTGTTCGCCACGATGCGGTATATCCATCCCTTGAGATAATTGCGTTCTTCATAGCGGTCAAGCGCCCGGAACATGCGCACAAGCACTTCCTGCATAAGGTCCATCGCATCCTCATAGTTCTGCATGTAACGATAACAGAGCCGGAAAATGTAATCCTTATACCGCGCGAGCAATGCGTTCGCCGCGCCGCTATCCCCGGTCTTATGCCGGGTGATGAGGTCCTGGTCGGTCGGGGCCGAACCTTCGCGCACCAATTCCATCCGTGTCTCCGATGTCAATAAGCTTCTTCTCTTCCATAATAACAGAAAAACCGCGGGTGTGTCAAATGGGGACCGATACAAGCGGGCCGCTCGCTACGGCCTGAGAAAACATCTATTCCCGAAAGAACGGCTGTGAATACGATATCTCATCGCCGGCGCCGAGGCACTCGATGCGCACATAGCGATACCGCTCGCTCGCCGTCATGGTCAACTCCGCGGCATTCGTCCGTACTTTCTTGATCACGCCGCCCCCGAAGGAAATGAACCGTATCAGCTGCGCATTCTCCGTTCCGACGAATATCGTATTCCCCCGCCTGCCGATGTCGGTGATGCTAACGCCGTTATAGCAGTAGAAATTCCCGCTCCTCAAGGCAGCGAGCACTGCCTTCGATGTCCTGTCCGCCGCACGCACGACGGTGGCCGTCTCGCGTATGCTGTTCGTCGAATGCGCGTCATGGTTCGCAAAGCCGAGCACACGCCGCCCCGAGGAAAGCAATCGGTCCCATTTCATCCAAGACGTTCCGGCAAAACCGCTGCCCTCCACACCGCTGTTGATGAGCT
>JBBTBY010000167.1 GCA_038043445.1 Spirochaetota bacterium | reverse complement strand
TAAGGATAAAGAGAAACCACGGAGATCACGGAGAAAAGGCCGAGAAAGAACGGAACCCGAATGCCTGACAGATGTATATGTACCGAGATGATCATCGAGGTGTAATGCGCTGAGTTCCGTGCTTCCTTGAAATCGCATGCTCATGCGGTATACTCTCAGATATGAGAAAAGTCGACCGCCATCGCATCCGCAGGAGCGGCTTCTCGGTCCATGTCCACCATTTCAACGGTGAACGCTTCGGCGAACACTCGCATGAATACCTTGAGATACTCGTCGTCGTCAATGACGGCGGGCGGCATTTCGTCGACGGGGCGGAGCACGCCCTCAAACGCGGGGATATCTATCTGGTAGGGCCCTATCACTCGCATGCGGCGGAGCGCTCGGACAGCGGTAAACCGGATTATTTCAATATCGAGTTCACACCGGACATACTCGGCACCGCGGGGAGCGGGGAGATACTCACGCCGTTCTACGACATGCGGTCGGGGCCGATATCCGTCGGCAGCGATCTTGCACAGTGTGAGACGCTCGCAACGCTCATGCTCCGGGAACTTTCATCGCAGGCGGTGTACCGTGAACAGGTCATAGCGCATCTCCTTTCGGCGCTCCTCATGCTCGTCATACGGCACCGCACGGAAGGGACATCGTTCACGCCGGCCGTGCTCGCATCGCTCATCTACATCAACGACAGGTTCAGGGACGATATCACCAATGAGATGATGGCCGAGGAGGTCGGGCTCTCCCCTGCCCGTCTTTCGCAGGTGTTCAAACACGCCACCGGCATGACGGTAAAGACCATGCTCACGCATCGCCGGCTGACCGAAGCGAAGCAGCTGCTCATCTACACATCGCGCGGCATCATCGATCTCATGCACGATGCGGGATTCAACGACCTGAGCTATTTCAACCGCGTGTTCAAGAAAGCCGCCGGCATGTCCCCGAGCGCATACCGTGAGCGCTTCGGCACCCCCGAAGACCCCTAAATCTAGTCCATAGGGATTTGTTATCCGTCCAAGCCCTTGGAAGCCGCGGTATTACCTTAAGCGCATCACAATAACCTATGGCCACTCCGGGTACAAGCGGCGTGGGAACAAGGAGATAACACATGGGAAAAGAACTGAAGGTCGGATTCATCGGTGCGGGCGGCATTGCCCACACGCACGCGAAGAACCTCAAGAAGGTGGAAGGCGTCGAGCTCGTCTCTGCGGCGGACGTGAGCGACAAGGGGCTCGAGAAATTCGTGGCCGATCAGGGCGTACAGCGGACATACAAAGATTACAGGGAAATGCTCGCAAAGGAAAAAGGGAAGATCGATGCCGTCTGCGTCTGCACCCCGAACGGTCTTCATGCGGAGAACACCATTGCCGCGCTCGAAGCGGGAATGCATGTGATAGTAGAAAAGCCGATGGGCATGAACAATCGTGAATGCAAGGACATGATCGATGCGGCGAAGAAAGCGAAAAAGCATCTCGTCGTCGGATTCCAATGGCGTTTTCACCCGAAAGCGGTGCTCCTCAAGAAACAGGCGGACGACGGCGTGTTCGGGAAGATACTCTTCGTACGCGTGCAGGCGCTCCGCCGACGCGGCATCCCCAACTGGGGCGTGTTCGGCAGAAAGGACCTTCAGGGCGGCGGACCGATGATAGACATCGGCGTGCACGCCTGCGAGATGGCGCATTATGTCATGGGGTGTCCGAAGCCGGTGGCGGCGAGCGGTAAGACGTGGACATATCTCGGCAACAAGCCGATGGAAGCGCTCGGCATGTGGCCGAACTGGGACCACAAGACGTATACGGTGGAAGATCTCGCCGTCGGCATGGTGCGTTTCGATAACGGCGCCATGATGTCGGTGGAGGCATCGTTCGCGGCGCATATCGAAAAGGATATCTTCTCATTCCAGATAATGGGCGAGAAAGGCGGCGGCACGTTCGAACCGCTCGCGGTGTTCAAGGACGAACACGGTTATATGTGGAATGAAACGCCGGGCTTCGTCCCCAACGACGACAATTTCGCATATAAGATGAAGCACTTCGTCGAGGTATGCCGCGGCGAGCGCGAGAGCGCATCGACCGGCGAGCACGGGCGCATGGTGCAGCAGATACTCGACGGCATCTACGCGAGCTCGGAAAAAGGCCGCGAGGTAACGATAGAAGAGCTCGCATAGCGCTTCACATCACCAAAAGGACACAACCATGAAACACATCGCCCTTATCGGATGTGCGCACATACACACGCCGAATTTCGTCAAAAAACTCGCCTCCCGCACCGATGTCCGTGTCGATATGGTGTGGGACCACGACGCCGAGCGCGCGAAGAAAAATGCAGAACAGCTCCCGCACTCGCGTGTCATCGCGGCAATGGACGAAGCGTTCGATGACAAAAGCATCGATGCTGTCGTCATCTGCTCGGAGACCGACCGACATAGCGACCTTGTTGTCGGCGCGGCTGAAGCAAAAAAGTACATGTTCGTGGAAAAGCCGCTCGGCATCGGCGCAAAAGATGCATACCGCATGGCATCCGCTATCGAGAAAGCCGGCGTGATGTTCCAGACGGGATATTTCATGCGCGGAAGTTCCATACATCAATTCCTCCGCAAAGCGATAGCCGATGGGAAGTTCGGCAAGATAACCCGCATTCGGCACACGAACTGCCACCAAGGATCGCTCAAGGGCTGGTTCGACACCGAATGGCGCTGGATGGCCGATATCAGGCAGGCAGGATGCGGTGCGTTCGGCGACCTTGGCACGCATTCACTCGACATTCTCCTCTGGCTCATGGGCGAAGCGGCGTCGGTCACCGCGAATGTCCATGTGGCGACATCACGCTACGGCAATACGGATGAATACGGTGAAGGGCTTGTCGAATTCAAGAGCGGCGCTGTCGGATCGCTTGCCGGCGGATGGGTGGATATCGCACATCCGGTAAGCGTTATCGTGAGCGGTACGGAAGGCCATGCCTATGTCGCGAACGGGCAGCTCTTTGTACAGGGAGAGAGATTCGGCTCTGACGGGAAAAACCCATTGACCGAGCTCCCGCCCGCGCTGCCGCATGCATTCGACCTTTTCCTCGATGCGGTGACCGGCGCGAAATGCGAACTTGTCGGTGCACGCGAGGCGGCATACCGAAGCGCGGTAATGGAAGCGATGTACGATTCCGCCCGGACAAAAAAATGGGTATCGCCGAAGTAACGGCTATCTGATAACTTTTTCGGAAACGAGCTCGACGACGGCGGTCGGCGACCCCGGAGGGCCCATCTCGCCTTTGAAGCGGATGTACTCGAGATCGGAGGCGCGGAACCAGTAATCGGAACCGCCCCAGAATATCGAAAGGAAACCGGCGAGCCCGCCGTGCACCTTGACGGCATCGACCTTTTTCCCGGCGATGTTCACCGTTTCGCGCGCAATGAGCTTCACCTCCATTTCGAAAAGGTCGCCGGTGTCGGGGCGCACCGTGTAAAATTGCATGACATTGGTGCCGAGCGCGAGCATTCTCCTCGCCGCCTGTTCGAAACCGGGATAATACACGCCGTTCTTCGGCATGACGATATCCTTCTCTATCGGGGCATTGCTGCGCAGTTTCGCGCCGAAGCGGAGCAGTGCGCCCTCGTTCGTGGTGCGGATATAGTTGCCGTTCGTGCGGTTCACGAAGCCCCAGTAGCGCGTGTTGATATTGGTATCGAATACCATCACGTACTGCATGGAATCGTTCGTAAGCCCGTACATGACAAGGCCTTTCTCATGGTCGATGGTCTGCAGGTATACGTTGGTGGTCGTATTCGTGGAATACACTGCATAGGAGAGTTCGCGGACGGACGTTCGGGCAAATATCGATAGTGGGATAACTATGGCAAGCGCAAACACCATGATCTTCATTGCACATCACCTCACTCAGGTCGACGCACATGATATAGAGAAATTCATATCATGTCCAGCGATGTGCGCCAATAAAAACCGTGATATGCACGAACAGCGGGTTGCAACCCGCTGTTCCCTGCTCGTTAGAATTCACCATATCTATCACACATCCGCTCCGTACATTCACCGCCTGTAAAGCATGAACTCATCGGCCGGTCATCCCTTTTTTCATTAATGTTCTTCCCGGAAATACCGTTACTTATAGTAAAAACCATGGAAATAACATGCATATAGCGGTCATACAGGGTCCGAACATCAACATGCTGGGAACGCGGGAAGCCGACGTCTACGGCACCGCCACTATGGGATCGATACACGAACAGATGCGTGCGGATGCGGGAACGGGCCATACGATAGCGTTCTTCCAATCGAACAGCGAAGGCGACATCGTCACTGCGATACAGAATTTACGCGGCAAAACCGATTGGCTCATCATCAACCCGGCGGCATATACGCACACATCGGTAGCGATACGCGATGCGATACTCGCCGTAAAGATACCCGTCATCGAAGTGCATCTTTCGAACATATTCAAACGCGAGGAATTCCGCCACCGCTCATTCGTTTCCGATATCGCCGAGGGCATACTCAGCGGCTTCGGCGCGGACGGATATCGCATGGCATTATCGTATATTCTCTCCCGGGGAGGCCGGTCATGATACGACATCTCGCCACGTTCATCGGCATTGCGATGCTCTGCTCCGCCGGCAGCACATCGGACCTCGTGAAGGCGCAGACCGATCTCGCAAAGCGGCTCTTCGCGGACGGCCGCTACCGCGAATCGCTCACCGAGTACGATGCGCTCACGCGCGTCATCGACGGCCCGGAGCTCTATCTCGCCGAATTCGGCAAGGCCAATTCGTATTTCTATCTCGGCGACTATCAGAACGCCCGTGATGAATACGCCCGTGTCTATTCCAATAACTACGCGACCTATGAGTTCAAGCTGCGCTCCGCGTACAATCTCGTCATGACCGCGCACGCCATGCACGACGCACCCGGCACCGACACCTGGGGGGATATCTTCCTCCGCTATTACGGGAACACGCCGTATGCGCACTATGTGTCCTTCTACAAAGGCAATGTCTACTTCGAGACCGAGAAGTATGCCCCGGCACGGACGCGATTCCTTGAATTCCTCAGGCTCTATCCCGCCAACGACAGGACCAACGAAGCGAACTGGAAGCTCATGGTCATCGACTATCTTGAAAAGCGCGAGCAGCTTCTCAAGCTCGCCGAAGAGATAAAGATTCTGCAGAAGCAGGTAGAGGAAAAAGAGAAAGAGGTCATCAGGCGCGAGAAGGAAGTGGAAGCGAAGAAGAAACAGCTCGATGAATTCGAGAAACAGCTCAATGCCCGGAGCAAACAGCTCGACGATCGCGAGAAGCAGCTCAACACCCGCGAAGCCGATCTCAAGGCGTACGAGAAGAAGCTCAACGATCAGCGCGCCGAGCTCAAGAAACTTGAGGATATGCTCAACGGCAAGAAGACGCTCCTCGATGAGAAGGAAAAAGCGCTCAAGGAAGCCGAACGCATCCTCGTCGAACGCGAGAAGAAATTCCAGGATGCCGTGAGCAAAGCGCTCTCCGCAGCCCCCACCACCACGACAACGACGACCGCGACAACGAACGTGCAGAAGACGACGGTAACGCCCGTAACAACGACGCTCAAACCGGTGACCAATACGACAACGACAACCACCACAACGACGAAACCGGCGACCAACGCGGCGAAGAAGCCGATACTCGACGACTGGTAGGAACGCCCATGGCGAACGAACAGGACATGTATGACGAGCTCGTCGTCAAGAATCTCTCTGCGGCGTTCACGAGGAATCAGTTCGATTTCACCGCGGTGAACACAAAGGAAGACGCGTTCGCGTTCCTCAAAGAGCGTCTCACCCGCGAATTGAAGATCGGCTTCGGCGGTTCGCGCACGCTCGAAGAGATAGGCATCATCGATTATCTCGTCAACGGCGAATACCCCCATCTGCTCAACCGCGTAAAAAAGGGAATAACCCCCGATGAAAAAGCACGGGTAGAGAGAGAGACATTCTCCGCCGACGTGTATCTTTCCGGCACGAACGCGCTTACCATGGACGGCCATCTCGTCAATCTCGACAAGAACGGCAACCGCGTAGCGGCGATGATGTTCGGCCCCCGGCAAGTCTATATCGTCGCCGGCGTCAACAAGATATGCCGCACTGAGGACGAAGCACGGGCGCGAACGAAAGTTCCCGCCGCGGTGATGAACAATATCCGCTTCAAGAACGATACCCCCTGCGTGGAAACCCTCACCTGCGTCGACTGCAGTCATAAGAACCGGCTCTGCTACTACACGAGCATCATTCACCGCTCATGGCCGATAAAACGCATACACGTCGTTCTTGTCGCCGAACGGCTCGGGTTCTGACATGAACACCTGTGCGCTCATACCCGCGCGCTACAAATCGGTACGGCTCCCGGGAAAAATGCTCCGCGAGATAAAAGGACGCCCGCTCATCTCCTACGCGTACGAGAACGCGCGAAGAACGCGCGGCATATCGCAATGCTTCGTCTGCTGTGACGACGAGAGGATAGCGGATGCATGCAGGAAGCATTCCATCGCGTATGTAATGACATCACCCGATCACACCTCGGGCACGTCGCGCATCGCCGAGGCAGCGGAGAAGCTCGATGCCGATGTCATCATCAATGTGCAGGGGGATGAGCCGCTCATCGGCGAGAAGATACTCTCCCCGCTCATCGACTGCTTCTCCGACACTGCCACCGATATCGCCACCGTCGTGAAACGCACCGCCGAAGCGCATGAGATACACAATGAGAACGTCGTGAAAGCGGTCATCGATGCGAAGGGCTTTGCCATGTACTTCTCGCGGGCGGCCATCCCCCATCGCAGGAAGGATGTCACGCGGACGCCCGTGTTCTTCAAGCATATCGGCGTCTATGCCTACCGGCGAAGCGCGCTCCTCGACATCGTGAAACTCCCGCCCTGTGAATACGAATCGATAGAAATGCTCGAACAATTACGCTGGCTCTACGCGGGTTATCGCATCAAGACGATAGAAACAGCGGAAACACTCATCGGTGTGGACACGGAAGAAGAACTCGCCCTCGCCGCAGCGCTGCTATAACCATCCCGAATTATCACGTAAGATAAAGAAAACCACTGAGAACACCGGCGAGGTCGAAGAGAAAATGCCGAAAGGAAACGGAGAGAGAGAAAAAAGAATTACCTGTCGGGTGAAAACCAATACCCGTTGTTTCTCTGTGTTCTCCTCTTTTACTCTGTGCATCTCTGTGGTTGCATTTCTCTTATGTGATGAATTCGGGACCCTGCGTCATTTGACAAACATCGGACAAACCATATATTGTTACTGAAGGATCCTGCCGATGAAAGTGTACAACCTCGCCAACCTCGACTGCGCCACGTGCGCTCTCAAGATTGAGGACGGCCTGCGCACGCTCGATTCGGTAAAAGCGGTGTCGGTGAATTTCGCAACGCTCTCCCTGCATATCGACAGCACGGATATCGACGAAGCGAAGGCGTTCATCAAGCGCATCGAACCCGATGTCGTCGTATCGGAGGCGAAACTGCCCGAGCACACCGATGCGTCACAGATACGAAGAGAACTCCTCTTCATCGCTCCCGCGGCCGCCCTGCTCGCTGCAGCGCTCATTATCGAACGATACATCACGCTCCCCTACCCGCTCCTGCGTTATTGTATCATTATCCCCGCATATCTCCTCGCCGGCTGGCGTGTGCTCCTGACCGCCGGCAGGAACATCGTACGCGGCAGCATCTTCGATGAGAACTTCCTCATGGGCATTGCGACCATCGGCGCGCTCATCATCGGCGAGACGGAAGAAGCGGTCGGCGTCATGCTCTTCTACCGCGTCGGCGAGATGTTCGAGAGCATAGCCGTGGCGCGCTCGCGCCGCTCGATACGATCGCTCCTTGCCGTGCGTTCCGAATGCGCCACGCTCATCACCGGCACCCATGCCATCAGCGTTCATCCGAGCAAGGTACATGTCGGCGATACGATACGCGTGAAGCCGGGCGAGAAAGTCCCCCTCGACGGCGTGATCATCGACGGGACGAGCGAGCTCAACACCGCAGCCCTCACCGGCGAGTCCGAACCGCGAAGCGCACGCATCGGCGACAGCGTACTTTCCGGAATGATAAACGGCAGCGCCACGATAACCGTGCAGGTGACGAACACCTTCGAGAATTCGGCGGCATCGCGTATCGTCGCCCTCGTGGAGAACGCGCTCTCGCGGAAAGCGAACGCTGAGAAATTCATCACCCGTTTCGCGCATGTGTACACACCCATCGTCGTCATCGCCGCCGTGCTCCTTGCCGTGATACCGCCCCTCTTCATCACCGGTATCGTCACATTCCCGGCATGGATTTATCGCGCGCTCACGCTCCTCGTGATATCCTGTCCCTGTGCATTCGTAATAAGCATCCCGCTCTCGTACTTCGCCGGCATCGGTGCCGCCGCAAAACAAGGCGTGCTCGTCAAGGGCTCGAACTTCATCGATGTGCTCTCGAAACTCAGGACCGTCGTCTTCGATAAGACCGGTACGCTCACGAAAGGTGTTTTCGCGGTCCGTTCCATCGTCCCTTCCGACGGCATGACGCCGGAGGGATTGCTTTCCATCGCCGCAGCCGCGGAATCGCATTCGAACCACCCCATCGCACGCTCGATACTCGAGCGCTACGGCGCCGTCGATGAGCACATCACGGATCATCGGGAGCACCCCGGCTTCGGCATCATCGCCGCCGTCAACGGGAAACGCGTCATCGCCGGCAATGACCGGCTCCTCCACCGCGAAGGCATCGAGCATCCGGAGCCGGACGATACGGGCACGATAGTCCACATCGCCGTCGACGGCCGCTATGCCGGACATATCATCATCGCGGATGTGATAAAGGAGAACGCAAGAGCTGCCGTGGACGGGCTTACGGCGCGCGGTATAACGAGTATCATGCTCACCGGCGATTCCGCGCATGCGGCAGCCTACGTCGCGAAATATCTCGGCATTGACACCTGTCACGCAGAACTTCTCCCGGACCAGAAGGTCGCACGCCTCGAGGATATCATGAAAGATGCAAAACACCGGCCGACCGCGTTCGTCGGTGACGGCATCAATGACGCGCCGGTCATTGCGCGCGCGGATGCGGGGCTTGCCATGGGTTTCGGCACGGACGCCGCCATCGAGGTCGCCGATGTCGTGCTCATGTCGCATTCACCCGATGCCGTTCTCACCGCAGTGGACATATCCCGCCGCACGCAGGCCATAGTGCGCCAGAACGTCGGCATCGCCTTCGGCATCAAGATCGCGTTCATCGCGCTCGGCGCCGTCGGGCTTATGACGATGTGGGGGGCTGTCTTCGCCGACATAGGCGTTGCGCTTATCGCGATACTCAATGCCACGCGGGTGTTACGGACACGTACAACCCGATAATTATCGTTGTTTTGGAATAAAATTCATCAAGTCGACCTCGAATTCTCACGATAATGATGATGAAGTATAGATACAAGGCGCTTGCATGAGACTGCGATATCTTCTCGCCAAGATCAATTATATCGTCGAATACACGGTCATTAAGATACAATACTCGCTGCGCTACCGAAAATACCGGATGGAGACGCGCAATCGTATCCATGGGAGTTTCCCCTCTCCGGTAAGAAAGCTCCTCATCATAACCGGGATACTCGGCTTGACCGCGGTCCTGCTGTTCTCGTTCTTCCCCTACAGCGGTTCACGCACAGAAGATACAACCGCTCGATCGACAGAAAGCCATTATAAAACGCAGGAAGGCACAACGGTCAAAGCGGACGATATCGGTGATCTCGGCGTGGAAAAAAAAGCCGAACGGTCACGCCCGCGGGTAGAATTCGGTGCATACACCGTACGAAAGGGTGATACACTTTGGGGCATAGCCAAAGAACACGATATCTCCATCGATACCCTCGTGAGCGCCAATGAGATAAAGGACCTTGCCACGCTTTCCGTTGGCAAAGACCTCCGCATACCGACCCTCGACGGGATAAGCTATCGTGTGCGGGCGAACGATACGCTCTCGCGCATATCGCTCGCGTACGGAGTTGCGATCAGCGCGATAACCGAATTCAATGAACTGTCCAGTGACCTGCTGGATGAAGGACAGACGCTGTTCCTTCCGGGCGCAAAGCTCTCCGCGGCGGAACGCAATCGCTTATTCGGCGTCGATCTCATGAACCCGGTACCGGGACGGCTCACCTCTCGCTACGGCATACGGGCGCATCCCTTCCTCGGCTACCGCATGTTCCATTCCGGCGTCGATGTTGGCTACAACAGCGGCTATTCGGTGCGGGCAGCACAGAGCGGGACGGTGTCCATCGCGGGTGAATACGGCGGCTTCGGGAACTATGTGAGCATCAATCATAAAAGCGGGTTCGTCACCGGATACGGCCATCTCTCTTCCGTGATCGTCACAAGCGGTCAATATGTCAAAAAAGGCCAGGTGCTCGGCTATGTCGGCAGTACCGGGATATCGACGGGGCCGCATCTTCACTTCGAAGTGCTCTATCGCGGCAAATATGTCAATCCGCTCTCATACGTTCACTACTGACCGTACTTAGAACCCCATCATCTTTATCGTCGCCGAGAGCGCGTGGCGGTGACCGAGACCGCTGAACGCGAGCCCGAACAGATCGCCCGGCATGAACGCATAATCGATGCCGAGATTGACCTTTAGGAACGAGATGCGCAGCGGGAAAGCGATGCCGCCGCCGAACGCGAGCGTGTGCTCATAGGGAAAATTTTCGCCGCCCTTCATGGTCAGCTGATATCCGGCACGCACATTGAACATGCTGAAGAACTGATACTTCATGCCGATATGCCCGCCGAACGCAAGATCGCGCACGTTCCCGGTAACGCCAATCCCGAAGGTGAGGTCATCGATGGGCCGTATCGCGAATTCCCCGTGCACGGTTATCGGCTGCATGGATGACTCGCCGACAAATCCGCTCCCGCTGTACGTGAGCGGCAGTCCGAGATGGGATACCATGACGCTTGCGAAAAGGTTCGAGCGGGTACGGAGATAATTCTCGTTCTTCTCGAGCATGCGGTCCTCATAGAGCTCATTCACCTGCTCGATGGCCTTTTCCTTCGCATCACGGGCATCATGGTACGCGCGGATAAGCGCGGTAAGCTGCGTATCATCGTTCTTCGCTGTCGCTTTCGCATATTCCTCATCGATGACGGCACGCAGCGAAACGTTCGCTGTTTCAAGCTTCTGCTTCTCCGCCGCCGGCGGTATATTCCGGAGCTTGTCATCGTTGGCCGCGATACGCTTATAGGATTCCGCGACGGGCTGTATCTTCTTTACCGCATAGTCCCTGAGCTCCGTCTCGGCCTTCTCCACTGATATCGAATAGGTCGCCGCTGTTTCAACGAGTTTTTTCTCCCGTTCGCGGCGTATCCTCTCTATCGCTATGAATTCCTGCTCGCGCTTAATGCCGGCATCGAGCTCTTCCATGACCTCGGAGAACTGGCTCTTGCGTTTATTGATGCTTTCCGCGCGTATGGCGAACACGGCGTTCGCATCGCCCTTATACCGGACTTCCTTGAGCTTCATGACCGTATCCGTCTTGACCGCAAAACGGCGTTCCGCATACGCACGCTCGAACGCGTTCTGCTCGTTCTTTACGGCTTCGAGCGCAGCAAGCGTACGCTCATTCGCCGCATTGCGAACGAGCTCTTCCTGCGTCTGTACCTTCTTTATCATGCTGAGGTTCTCGCGGGCGTATTCGGACTCGATAGCGTTGAGCTTCCTGTCCTGCTGCGAAAAGAGCGCGGATTCCTCGGTATTCGTCAATCCGAGGGATATGAATTTCTCCTTGATCGTATCGAGCGTTCCGGCGACCGTTTCCGCCTTGCCGAACACCATGTCCTTATCGAGCGCATCAAAGCGCTGTTTCGCCGCCACTATCTCCCTGTCGACGTTCGTCTGTGCAGCGCCGTATTTCGCAAGTGCTCCGGTATACTGCCGGTAAAGCTCGTCCTTGTCCTCCGCGTCACCGAGCAGCTTGGCGAATTTATCCCTCACAAAACCGAGCTTCTGTATGACCGTGTTCTTTTTCGCAAGGAGGGCATCGATCTCCACCTGCACCGCGTCCTTTTTGCTCGCGATATCGACGGCGAGGAGGTCGAGCTTATTTATCTCCTCGATCTCCGCCCCTTCCCATATGCTCTCGCGTATCTGCGCGCGCACCTCATCGCTCGCTACCTTCTGCCGGAATTCCTTTACCAGGGAGGCACGCTCGCGCTCCTCCTCTTCCTCAAGCTCGTTTATCTTTCGCTGGCTTGCGATGACCTGCCCGTCAAGCGATACCCGAAGCTCTTCGATCTGTTTCTTGAGATTATCGATCTCGCGGTTGAATGTACCGGCACTGCGTTCGAGGTCCTCTACCTTTGCACGGTCGGCATCCGGTATCGTTCTCTTCTCGGTAAGGAATTCTATCGGTATGGCCACGAACACGGCCGTGTTCTGTTCGTTGAGCGCTTCGGTCATGGCCCCTGCGGATGCGGTAAGCCCTTCGACCGATGTGCGCAGCCGTTCATACACCGGGGCTGCCTTCGCTGCATCCTTCACCGCGGCATCGTATTTCTTCTGCATCGCCTTGACATCAGCCGGGTTCACATCGTTCGTTTTTTCCGAAAGCTGTTGAAGCTCGTTGGACAGCGTCTGTACGGCCGCGCCCGCCGCCGCATTGTTCGATGTCGCCGTCTGCAGTTTCGCCTGTTCGGACTGAAGGAGCGCGTTCGTTCTCGCCAGCGCATCCGCCAGCGCCGCGCGCGTCACGAGGAGGGACTGCACGTTCTTGAGCATGGCAACGCGCGCTATCAGTTCTTCGGCGCTCTCCGTGCGCGGTTCGTTCGTCGATCGGTCGCGCTTCTTCGCCGCGATCTCTATCTTCCTGTTCGCATCGGCTATCGCTTTCCCGATATCGGCGGGGGCGGCGAAGCGGTCGGTCTCATACTTGAGCGAACGCATATCGGCGATACGCTTCTCGTATTCATCGGTCACCCGTTTCTTCTGCGCGTCGATGTCCGCAACGCGGCGGTCCACATCGTACTGCACACGTACCATGACATCGATGTTCTCCGCAACACGCTTGCGTATGCGGCGGTTGAGTTTCTTGAGCACCAGGTTCTTCTGGAACTCGAGCTTTTCACCCTCGTTCATGTACCGCATCTGCTTTTCGGCGAGATAGGTCTCCATCCGGTCCGCATAATGATCGGTGAGCGCATCCGCTTCCTTGCGGTAGCGATCGTTCTCCGCATCCTCGTTCTTCCTGAGCTCGGGGTCGACACGGAGGCGGCTCGCCTTCGCCGCTTTCAATTCCTGATCATTGCGCTGCACGCGCTCTTCCTGTTCTTTATTCTTCACCGACGATGCGGTGAGCGTTATCGCGTTCGACGACAAGGTGCGTATCGAATTATCGAGCTGTTCCTTACGCATCGCCGCATCGGTGCGAATACGCAGTATCGCGGCACGGTGACGCCGGTCGACCTCGGCGCGATCGACCTCTTCCTTCGCGGCGATATCGTCCTTGCCGATGAGCCGTCCGCTCGAGAGATCGAACAACCGCGTCTGGTACATGAAGCCGATATCCGCACTGAGCGTCCAGGCGGAATAGGTATCGATGACGGAATTGAAATAGTGCAGCCGTCCGCCGACGGAGAATCCCTTCGCTATCGGCATCGCATAACCGACATTCACACCGAGATCATAGAGCGTAATGCTCCCGCTGTTCACGACAACGCCTTCGCTCACCGTATTGATAGCGATGGGCGGTATGCCGTTATACTTGAACCCGACACTGAACGCGCCGAAATCGAAGGGCATGCCCACGTTCACTTCCGAATACGTCATATCCGCATAATAGAGCTGATGCGTGCCGTACATCTCTATCGTCTTTATCTGCGACAACCCCGCGATATTGTAATCGATGACGTCAAGGTCGTTCCCGAAGCCGGTATAGAGCCCGCCGAGGGTTATTCCCTTCGCGCTGGTCGGTCGATAGATGACAAGGTCCGACTGCGCAAAAACGCTTGCGCTCATCGTCAGTGCGCAGCATCCGAGGATAATCGTCCGTATCATATCATTGCTCCTTTACCGTACTATGACCACTTTTTTCGTGGTCGGCGGAAGTATGTTCTGTTTCGCGGAATTCTCCGGCTGTATGCGGATGAGATACAGGCCCGCTGACACCTGCTTCCCGGCCGTATTCTTAAGGTCCCACGGCAGGAGTGAGGTGAACCCGGTGACAAGGTTCTGCGGGGCGAATTCCTTCACCCGTCTGCCGCTCGAATCATACACGGTGACGATGACCGGTATCGTCTCGGTATTCTTATTCTGGCCGAATATCTCGACAAAGCGGATCGGATTGCCGGGAGTTATATAATTATTACCGAGCGATAGCGCCGTCTCGTCGCCGTTGAGTGTTATTTTCACATTGAAATTCGTCGTGATGTTCGTGTTCGTGACGAGCGTGAATGTCATCACAAAATCCCCGGGGTCGCGCACGTACGGACCGACAACGGTCGAACCCTGATGGCGTCCGTTGGAGAACATGGCACCGCCCATAACGGTAAAATTCGTGTACACGGCATTATCCGCACGGTATTTCATGGACAAGGTGAACGCCCCGTTGAACCAGGTGACCTCGTTCGTATATTGATCATACAGCGTAAGCCGCAATTTCATCGGCGCGCGCGCTCCATAGGAATCGACCACCGTCGGCACCATGAACACCGGGTCATCCGCAAGTACGTTCAGCAGAAAGTCTGATTTTATCTCATTTGTCGGGTCGACCACGGAGAAGGTGAATGCACCGGCATTGTAGAATATGAAATTCGACCCGGAAATATTCGTCGCGCAGTGATTGGTTGAATCGGCGAATTTATAAAAATCAGCACCGTTCGTATTCGGCATATGCGGAAGCGTGTTCGTATCGGCGTCATAGGGCATGTTGTACCAGCGTTTGGGGTCATCGCATGAAAAATAGATGCGATTCGTGAAATTCGTATATGCATTCCCCGCCGCATCGCGCGGATAGACGTAGAGAAAATTGATACCGCTGTTCGATAGGGGCTTTCCCGCCCGTACCGAGTAGCCGTAGAGGTTCACACCGCTCTGGTCCTTCACATCAAAGTGATGTATGTCCGGCTGAACGACTATCGTCGCCGATGTCGCCGCGGTCACACCGGTAAGCCCGTCAACCGCTATTATCTGATACAGACCGGCATTGTTTATCGTACATTCCCCGGCATAGGTATTGGTAATGCCGGCAGTGAAGTTCGCCCTGCTGCCGGAAGGATTTAAAACGGTTCCCATGCCGGCAGCCCATGGTGTCGGCGCCACATTCGTGAGAATGAAATATATCTGTGCGGTTCGGGTAAAATCCACATCCCAATTCCCGTAGTCATCGACCGCTATCAGGCTTACCGGGAACGCCACCGTTTTTGTTGCTACCGCCGGCACCGATGTCACCAGGAGTTTTGTCGCATTGATATCGGTCTTGAACGCACCCGCGCCGGACAATCCCTGGGCCAATCCCCCCGCGATATAAAAATCATGCCCTGCATAGTTGAATATGGATGAACCAGGAATTGTAACAGAGAACGTGGTATTATCCGGAAAATTGGTCTGCATATCGACGGTCATGTAATAATATACCGTCTGCCCGTTCGTGATATAGGTATAGAGGTCCGGCCCCATGTAACAATAGTTATCAGCACCGAAATTGTTCGGGGAAAGGTCCCCTCCGAACGTATACGGCGAACTCGGACTCGTAGGATTGCCGGTCTTTGCTTCGACAGCAGTTGCAGGAGTATAGGTCGCGTTCGAACTGTAGTAGAAATGCACCGCCTTGAAACTGGAACTGGCAAGTCCTGCTTTCAGGAAATCTATGGAATATGTTCTTGGAAAATAGTTTATCCCATCATTCGACTGTCCGGCGGCATTTGCCGCTTTACAGGTGAATACCAATATATTCGTATCCCCGGGTCTGATGTTCGTGTTGCCGGCTATATTCCCGTTCGCACTATACCCGATCCAATACATGATCCCGTTCAACGGGAGAACGGCGGCAATGAAACAGATTATTTTTACCAGCTTCATATTCGTCACCTCACCGTACCACGACTATCGTGGAACGGCTCTGCACGATGCCGTCACCGGTTATCACCACCTGGTACTTGCCTGTGGAGACGTTTTTTCCCTGCGAATTCTTCCCATCCCATGATCTCAATCGATTATCCCCCTCGCGTATGGACTGCGATTCAAACGTATACACCTTTCTTCCATAGAGATCATACACCGTTACGGTAACGCTCGCTTCGGTCTTATTACGCAGCGTATAGTAAAGATCGGCAGAAGCGCTCGACCCCACTATCCTGTTATTCACCGCGACTATCTTATTCAATTCATTCGCGGTGACGGTCACCGTCACATAGACGCTGTTCGATATGGCCGGTGTCGCTGTATCGAAGAACGTCAGACAATATCGGCCAGCATCGCTGATGACCACCCTTTCCGACCCGGACAGCGATTTCGGAACGGCGGTGAGCGAAACATTCGTCGGATAGGTGATCCGCGAAGCATTCACCGCCCCCGTGACGGATGCTATCGTCATCCCGATGGTCCGCGTTGCAAGTGAATCGAGTTCGTTCGAATAGATATCGGTCGCTCTGAGCGTGATCGGTATCGCCACACCGGCGACCGATTCGGTCGGTGCCGTTATCCCTATTGCCCCGTACGCACCGGGCTGCACGGTGATATCAAGCCATTCTCCCTTATGTGAACCATCGGTGACCTTGAGGTTCTGCAGTCCCCGTCTTGTAAGATAAAAATTCGACGGATTGAAATTCTTCACACCGAGGTCGACATTACTGACGAATGTGTAGGGCGATGCCGCACTTGCCGGAAAACTATCGGCCCATCCGCCGGCGGACGATTCGAAATATATCTGCCCGCTGAAGTTGCTCGCCAGAAGATCAAGATAATCGAACCCCGTAACACGGATATTCGTTATGCCCGTGATCGACAGCGGCTGCCCCGCTGTTATCGTGGGAAGCAGCGGCAGCGGATTCAGCGCCTCGGTCATTTTAAACCGGTCGATGGGGGCAACAACACCGATCGATGTCGTCGTATAGTCGGTAAGCCCTGCAAGTCCGTCCGATACGGTAAGCGTGGGGCTCGACCCGCCCACAAGTCTGATATTGTTGATGGTCACCACTCCCTGATCCGCCGGTGTCATCGGATACGGTGAAGCCTGCGTATATGGCAGTATCGCTGTCGGATCGCCGTTCGCGATGAGGTATACCCCGCCGGAAAAATCCTTGTCAACATTCCCGTAGCCATCCTCGGCTTTTATCGTTATTGAGAACGGTACACCTGATTGCACCATGAGCGGGACATTGTACGCCTTGAACCGTGTTGCGGTCACTTCAATATGGATATCGACGAACCCGACACCCAACTCCCCGACATTCGTCAGATCATTCATGTTCTGGTCCCAGAAGCCGCCGCTCACCTGCCAGAACAAATTCACTATCGGCACCGTTATCTTTACCGTCCCCTTGTCGATGAGATTCGTTGAAAAGTCCGCGATAAGATAGAGATAGATATCGGTCAGCCACCCATGGTACAACCGCATCTCATTCGCACCGCCATCGGCAAAACCGAAAACCGCTTTTTTATTCTGAACGGTCTTCGGTGAATAGTTCTGATTGAATACACTGCTGTTGTTCGTACTTCGGATATAGGTGTTACGGAATGTCCAGTTCGTATTCAGATCATCGCCATTGGTATTCCAGTGAAGCCGTACCTGCGCATAATCGCTGTCCACGGCTGTTCCCCAGAAGCTGTACCGTATCGCAGACATCGCCGGGGACCCGACTCCCCCGAACGACGTTGTGTCGGCACCCTTCTGGTTTCGCAGCAATGATTTACAGATGATGACATTGGACATCCCGGGTGTCACCACTCTGTTCGAAATAGCACTTGAAATACATTGTATCGACCCCACCTCGGTCCCGCCCCACAAGCCTTCGTTGCTTGTCGGCGTTGCGAATGAAAGCGAATACAGCAAAAAAAAGAGAATAGAAGCGAAACGCATATGCTTTCCCCTGTATGGATGAGAGGATACCTTCAGGTGATCACCAGACGCCACTCTTAGAGTTTCGGCATTGAGCCGCTTAAATTCAACAGGATGCATAGAATACCTGCCCACCGCCACATCGGCGCCACCGCCAAAATGGTCGATTTTTCAAGAAATTTAATGTAAACGCTTACATTCAAGGCGTTCATATATGTTATAACGTATGAGACTGATAAAAGTGCACTTGATATTCTGCCAATCGGTCAGAGGAATATCGTCAATCCTGCATTATAAGTAAGGCCCATATTCCGCTCATACCGCACGCTCACGTCGACACGGCTCCCCATAAGCCCGATATCAAATATGAAACCGGCCATTCCAGCCACAGAAAGCTCCCCGATATCCGGACGGGCAGGGAAAAACTCATACCATGTGCCGACACGGAATTCGAACATCTCGAGCATGCGGTACATTGCGCCGCCGCCGATGGTAAGATTATCCACGTCGGAATAGCCACCGTGCAGATACAGCGTCATGTGATGGTTCTCGACATTGAGGAACCGGTAATTGAGGTCCAGTCCGAACGCCATCGGAAGGAGCTCGCTCACTTCGTAGAATTTTACCGGCATACCGAGGTTCTTTGCATAGAGCCCGAACGCAAACGTGTTCTTCTTCTCATCCGAACTCAGATAGGTAAGTTCCGTCAGATACAGCTGCCAGTCGAACTCATCGAGCTTCTGCAGATAATTCTGGTTCGCCGCGGCTATCTCCTCGGCCATGCTTATCTCGTTCTTCTTTTTGTCGCTCGCTGTATCTTCATTGATCTTCTTCACTGCCGCTTCGTTATTCCCCGCTTCCATCCGGGCCACCGACATCTGCACCGCGGCTATCTCCGCCTTTCGCTGATAGATCGATGCGATGATCTGCTTCTGCTTTATGGCTTTATCGGCTTCTTCCTTCTTCAACTCGGCGATGATCTTGTTCTTCGTGCTGAATATCCCCTGGAGGAGCACAAGGAATATCTCACGTTCGACCTTCTTATACTCGAGGAACACGTTCTTCACTTCGTTCTGCTCTTTCACCTGCAGATAATCCAGGTTCTTTTTCAGTTTCGCCTTCGCAATATCCTTTTCGAGATCGGCCATCGTCGTATCCAGCGTTCGATACTGTTCCAGCAGACCCTTCGCAAGATCATCATACTTCTTCCGCGTATCGACAACAATGCGGCTTCGCGCCTCATAGAGCTCGATGCGCTTATCGTATGCGGCCGCGATATTCCTGTAGTAGATCTCTTCCACCGGCGTCATCCGATACTGACGCAGCGCATTTCCCGCGCCCTCCTTCTCCCGGAGGAATTTCTCGTACCGTTTCGCCTTTGCGTTATTGTACGCTTCAATACCGCCGGTACCGACAGGTGATTCTTCCTTGACCTGCAGCGGCGGTATCCTGATCATCGTCCCCGGCAGCGGTTTTTTTATCCGTGACAGATCGATCTTGTTGTACGTCGTTATATTGGTATACAGGTTCGAATCGCTGTAATGCTCCATCGCTATCGACGCCCACGTATCATCCTTTTTCACCGTGTATCGTTTGTCCGCCTGTATCACCGCCTTGCTTTTCTCGGTCGATTCGTCCGATATGTATTGCGATACCTGCACCAGTTCATTGGAGATAAAGCCCTCATACAGATCGCCGATGCGCCTTACATTATCGTAGAACGATCCCTCCTTCGCCGACACCTTGAGCTTTTCATAATAGTTCTTTATGTCCTCGGCGTTCTGTCGCATATCGCCGCCGACGTTCTTCCGCAGGTATGCGTAATTGTCCGCGATCGCATTGCTTGCGATGAGCGAGAGATCAAGCAGCTCCTTTTTCGTGTTCGCATTGAAATTCGACAGGTCCGATTCCTGTATCTCAACATCGGGCGAATAATAGATCTCGTATATCTTCCGGCGCGCATCGTGCACCCGTGCTATGTCTTTTTTCTTTCCGGCATACGTTTTCTCGGTCCTTACGACGGACGCATCCTGGTTCGATTGATATTCCCTGCTCTTCGCCTCCATCGCTTCCGCATTAAGCCCTTTCATCTCTTTCAACGCGCGCATCCTTTCCGAGAACTGTCTCGCAGATTCGGCGAGGATGCCCCGTTTCTCGTTCTCAAGATATTCCTCGGTAATAAGGTCCTTGGGCATGCCGATATAGGGCAGCGGAAATTTCGCACTCAGGTTCACATCCCCGAAAATGGAGAATGCGCTCACTCCCGGCGCAAGCTGGGACTGATAATAGTTGACATTGAGCCCGAGATTGATCGCTGAAAGGAACGCTTTCAGTCCGTTCCTCCCTTTTACTTCTTTGTTCTGATTCGTCACGACCGTATAGTCTTCGAGCGTCAGACTCCTCACATCGAATATCAGAGACGCACCGGCGAACAGCGAATACGGCGAGAGACGGTCGGTGATACGCGCACGATCATCGCGCACCTCGAACGCCCCGAGCCCGTAATAGCTCAGATACCCGGCGATGCGCGCACCGGTAAAGATCGGGTTTTTCATCGCAAACACGATGTTCTCCGCGGCGACATCCTCGATGCCGAATGCAGAATGCATGAAGGTAAGCTCGGTCTTATCCTTGAGCGCGCTCACCCCGGTATAGGTACGCGAAAGCGGCGTGCGATTATCGAGCAGGTCGTAGCTTTTTCCCACCGCTATGGAATGAGAAGCGAACTCCGTCGCGAGAAAACTCGTGTTAGAGAACGCCGCTGATGCCGCAAGAACAAGGACAATAAGGTATCTTGTGGTTCTCATTATTTCACCACCATCAGTTTTACTTTTTTCGTATAATTATTCGGCCCTTTGATTATCGCTATGTACATGCCCGTGCGGACCACCTGCCCGGCTATCGATCTCGCATCCCAATAGGCGACATATGAAGTGAATGCGATCTCCTGCACTTTTGCGCCGGTAATGTCGTATATGTACGCTTTATACTGAGTAAAATCGCGCACCGTTGCATCATCAAGATAGATTATCGCCCGCTCGCCGAGTGATGGACGGATATAGGTACGCCCGACGGCGGCCGCGTCATTCGCCGCGAACGTCACCGCCGGCGAGATGGAGCATTCAACGGTGGATTCTGTGAATCCATCATTGGTGATCGACGCCCCTGCTGGAATGAACCCGGCCTGGATCGATTTGGGGAAATTAAGTGTGAACTTCCCGCCCACCTGTGCGTCGGCATTCATGGTAATGACCGCGTACAGATACGTGTCGTTCTTGTCTATCGTCACCGTCGATGCGAACGAAGCGAATTTGCTCCCGGCTACAAATACACCGTCAGACCCCGGCACGATGCTGTCGGCGGTATCATAGACACCGACAACGCTTCCATTATCCCGGTAGACTGCAAGTGATATCTCGCTGTGATTCGTCATGTTGGTCGCGGTTATGGTGAATGTCAGGCTGTTCACATTGAAAACCGCATCCTGATCGAGCGATTTCAGATTTATCCGCATCGCAGCAGCTCTGCTCCCCTGCTTTATATTGTTGGTAAGGAGCGGCAGAACGTCCGCCGTAAGCGTATTATCCTCGAGCTTGATATTCGATGTCGCTATCGCAAGAAGGTTCGTGTTAAGCATATTGTACTGGTTCGTCGTCGCATTCGTTCCGGCCACCTTCATCCAATGCACCCTGAACTTATTCGTCGCGAACGTATCGAAGGTGAGCGGCGTATAGGTGAAGATAAGCCGCGTCGGAGATATCACGCTCGCCGATAGATTGGTGATAATATTGGTTATGGAAATGTACCCGTTCAAATTCGAGATGAAGTTGCTTTGCGAAACGAGCACACTGCCCACAAGCGAATCGTCAAGACAATTGGTATACAGATTGAAGAACCCGTAGTACTGATGATTGGTGAGGAGATTGGTCATGATGATATTGGTTATCATCTGGGCGTTCGTATACCCGGGGCGATGCACCTTCATGAGCAGCACCTCGGACTCGGCATTCTTTACCGCCTGTCCGCTCGAGCGGTTCCGCACATCGTCGATGGACAGGTCCCACGTGGTCGCATTGGTATCGGGGAAGATCACTATCGTCTGGCTCGGATTATCGGCATTCGTAAGGGCGACGAGGCTGTTGCTTGTGACCGCACTTCCGTCCACCCAGCATTGCCATACGAGATTCACATCGTTGGTATTGATATTCGCACGCGGACGCCCGATGACATCGAAGGAAATGGTCTCGCGGGCGCCCTGCGCCGGGAGATAATTATTCGCTGGGTAACTGATGGTAATGAGATTCGACGACGCCACGTTGGAAAGCCCGGGGCGATATGCCGGATACGCGAGATAGTTGCTCACACCGAAACCGAGATATGCCGAATTGAAATTCGAGAACGCGCACAGCTGAAATTCCCACGGCACGAGGATGGCTATCTGTCGTATCGGGTCGCGCGTGATGTCGTAGGTGGAAAGACGCAGCGTCATCGAATAACTCTCGACCACCTGCTGAACCGAAGTCGGCGTGATAGAAGCGAACCCGAGGGCCGGCGACGTCGTTACGCCGAGAAGCCCGGTCCCGATGCATTTCTGCCAACCACACGTGGAATAATTGCTCTTCATTGCCGCCGGCATCGCGTCGAACTTTTCGGCCATCACGTATGCCGTCCATGCATCGTTATAGAAGAACGGGTTCGTCGAGCGGGTAACGATGTCGATCTTCACATATTGCCAATCCACTTGAGTGAAGTTCGTCACCTGGTTCCCAAGAAGAATACATATCTCGTTGGAGCCCGCGGCATTCGTCCAGCTATTCGTCATGATCGCGCATTGCGCATCGGCGGGGAACGAACCGTTCGAGTAGATATAGTTCGAGAGCACGCACTCGGTGGCACTGTTGCTGAAATGAGTCTTCACCGTGATACCGGCGACAAGATCGTTCGTGTAATCGAATGAAACCGGCTTGATAATGCGAAGGTAGTTCACACCCGCGTTATTCGCCGGGAGTATGACGTTCGTAATAACGACCGATACCGTCTGAAAATTGATCGCATTCGATATCGCCGCCGGCGAGAAGATGAACGCCGAGGCGTCGCATGCGCTCCGTATCAGGAGATTGTCGAAGGTGCCGAACGCCCACTCATGCCCGAGATAACCGCCGAACCCGCGCTGCTGATTGCCTATCATGATCGAAAAATTACTGTTCCACGTTACGGCACGGCGTTTTACGAAGAGCCATTCATTGGGATATGCCGGTCTCTGCCCGTAGGGATTCGGGTTCACGTACATATTCAATGCTTCACCATCATGTATGATACGGAAACCGATCGCATTGGTGTTCCAGTACATCATATTCGTGAGCGGCGTCCACGACCAATCGTTTGTAATGATATAATCCCAATACATCGCATTGGAAATGTTCGTCGTAACACCCGACGGCCGAGCCGCCGTCAGAAAGCTATTCTCGAGCGATATCTCACCGCTGTCGTATATCTCAAAACGACGGAACCAGGAAGAAAGGAAGCCCGCATGTTCCGACCATTCGAAATAATTCGCGAACGACGACCCCTCGTAGGTGCGATCGAAGTTATATGTTTTCGGCATACGGTTCAGCGGGTCATCGTAGAACATGGCAAGACCGACCGCAGCATGTTTACGGGCATCGGATTTTGTCGTCGGCACATGATCTGTTGCGGCACCACCGCTTCCGGGTTTTGTATCCACGTCCGATATATCTAAAAACGCGGCCTCACGTATCACTTCCCATCCGAACGGGGCATACTCGCTTGCATGATATGAATTCGTATGCCATATCCACTTTCCCTTCCAGCGTCCGTCACGGCTCGATCCGGCATCTCCCGGCGATACCGATCCCGAGATCTCCAATTTTCCGTTGGAGAATATCTGCTGCGACATATATCTGTTCGTATTCGTAAATAGTAATTCGAGCGCGGGGATTATCGCCCCCTCCCTTCCATACCACAAAGCGTTCGTCCAGCCGTTACTTCCGTTCGGGGCATATGACGGTGCTGCACCGCTGATGATATTACTGATCGGAAGAGAGCCGTCGGCGGGGCCAAAGTTCTCATTTAAATAAAACGACCCGGCGAACAACGATGCGGCTGTCATCGCAACAAGTGACATCAGAATGATCTTTCGCATGGGGAACGCTCCATTATCCTGTGCAATCATCGGCATTCGATCAGAACAGGCATATATTCATCGTGTCTTTCTGCGGGCAGGTCATTTTCACCAAAGGTCACGGCGGAGAATGTAATCGTTTACATTCTCGGTCATTTGGTATAGTATAGTCGATTGGAATATAAAATACAAGATACGACCGGAGACTGTTGCGAAAATGCTATTCGCGCATAACGAAGAATAATGAGTATCAAAATTTCATCGGAATCGATGAGAACAGCGGGTTGCAACCCGCTGTTCTCTATTTTCGCGACAATCTGGACTGCATTGCATGCCATTGATATACATTTTATGGAAGAAATATAGAACATGCTTCTAACGAGAGAATTATCAGCAAAACAGAGGGCTATCGGCGCGCAAAAGCTCCTGCGCTTCGTCTTTCTCAACGGCATCGGTTTCAATTTTATCGGTGAAACTTCGGTGGTACTCCTCGCCATGCAGTTCAATGCCTCGAACATACAGATCGGCTACCTCAATTCCTGCTTCCATATTACAGGCATCATCGCAATACTCGCCCCATCCATACTGGCACGAGCGCGCGTCATATCGGTCTTCTATCATGCCTGGACGATACGCGGCTTCATCTGCATCCTCTACGTGCTTACCCTGTTCTTCTCCGGACAAAGCGCTGTCATGATAATACTCGTCGTCTTCACGGTGTTCAATATCTTCCGCACCGTCGGCGTTGCCATGCTCGATGCCGTGAACAGAAGCCTCGTCCCCCCGAACGCATTGGGGGCATACGTCGCGAGAACGAACACCCAGTGGCTGTATTCGGCCATGATAGCGCAGACGGCATGTTTCCTGCTCCTCTCATACAAACCGCTTGCCGGCGTCGCCGGGCTTGTGCTCATCCAGTGCATCGGCACCGTGTTCAATACGCTCGGTACTCGGTCGGTGCGCGATCTCCCGGTACGCGACCGCATCCCCGCCGCTGCCGGCATGAACATCTTCTCCACCGCTATCCGCGTTCTGAAGGATAAAGAGATGCGTATACTCTTCATTATATATTCCCTGAATCTCACGCTCTTCATCATGCTCGCATTCACGATACCATTCCTCAGGAAGGTCGTCGGCCTCGGATCGAACATCATCTTCCTTTACACGATATTCATGACGCTCGCCGCCCTCCTTGCAAGCCGTATCATTCGTCCGTTCACCGACCGCATCGGGAAAAAACCGATACTCCTTATCACGAGCGGCACGGGCATCTTCATTGCGCTCGGGTGGGCGTTCATCCCCGCCACCGCCCGCATACCGGAGCTCTTCGCACTGGGCGCCGTGACGATATTCTTCTCGACGATGAACGGCCAGACGATAAACGCGCTCATGCTCCGCGCCATGCCGAGCACCGACAAGGCGAATTACTCGTTCATGGTGCGCTTCCTCTCCGCCATCATCGCGCTTGGCGCAGGTTTCGCCGCAGGTCTCATCGCCGATGCGGGAGCGCATTCGCATATGCTCGTCCATCCGTTCATGCTGACCTTCATCACCGCAGCGTTCATCTACATCCTCCTCTTCGCGATCAGCACGCGTATCACGGAACACAAGAGCCTTTCGATCATGGACAGCGCACGCTTCATTATCACCCATTTCAACCCCGACGACATCCTCGATGTCAGGGGGATAATCAACACGATCAGCCAGGGGATGCCATGGAATTCAAAACGCTCCAGACATCGGTAGCGCGCATCTTCGCCGACGCGCGTGCGAGCCACGACAGCGAACACACTGAGCGCGTGCTCCGTCTTGCCGAACACATCGCGGGAAAGGAACATGCCGATATGGCGGTCGTCCGTTATGCCGCGCTCCTGCACGACATCGCCCGCCACGAAGAGGACAGGCACAAGGGACGCATATCGCATGCACAGCTCGGCGCAGAGCGCGCAGCAAAGATGCTCCTGCGTCTCAAATACCCGGCGGAATTCATCAACGCCGTCACGCACTGTATACGCTCGCATCGATACCGCGCGGGGGGAAGCACACCGCGCACCATCGAAGCGAAAGTACTCTATGATGCGGATAAGCTCGATGCCATCGGCGCCGTCGGCATCGGACGCGCCTTTCAATTCGCCGGCGAGGTCGGGGCGAAACTGCATGACCCGAACGCCGACATCGCGCGGACGAAGGCATACACGGAAGAGGACACCGCGTATCGGGAATATATGGTAAAGCTCCGCTTCATCAAGGACAGGCTGTACACGAAGACCGCGCGTACAATGGCGAAACGACGGCACCGATTCATGACGGATTTTTTCCGGGAATTATCGAAGGAATGGCGGGGACATCAGTGAACGGTCAGCGATAGTATTCCTTATGCGCGCTCGCCTTCCGCGGGAGCGATGCCGGGCGGTCGCGATATGCCCGCGGTGATATGCCCGCTATCTTCCTGAATATGCGGCTGAAGTAATATTCGTTCTCGAATCCCGACTGTACGGCGACATCGCGTATCTTGAGCGGCGTTTCATCGAGCATTTTCTTCGCGTTCTCGATGCGTTTGCCGATGAGGTACTGCATGGGGCTGATGCCGTACTGCTTCTTGAACTCATGCCGGAGATAATCCTTGCTCAGCATGAGCGTGTCCGAAAGATACGTCACGCCGATGGATTCCCGGTAATGCTCGTCGATGATGACCTTCGCTGCGTCCGCGGGTGAATCCTTTTCGCTGCGGGTGTCGTTCCCCGAACGCTTCAGCTCGATGATTATCTCCGATGCCTTGAGCTCGATTATCGCCTTGAAGTACGCTCGTTTTTCCCTGAGCTCCCGTTCAATATCGTAGAACAATCGCCGAACCGCTTCCGATCCGGCGTACACGCCGTCGCTCAACCCCTCTATCTCCCATCCGGTCACTCCCAGGCAGAAATGCCGCGAGGCGTTGTCCGTGTTGGCCACATGCTTCGACCCCGGCGCATGGATGAGCACCGCGCCGTCATCGAACGGCAGCTGCCGCCCCCCGATGACGATGGAACCCATTGAACCGTCGACGAACACTATCTCGCAGAAATCGTGCGCATGCTCCCCCGACGAATGGCGGGCGGGAATATCCTCAATGAAGAACGCGGACAGACGCATATATCACCGCATCATTACAGCGCGAACGCTGTGGCGTATCGGAACCGTATCTCATACCCTATCGCCGACGGCAGTGTGCCTATCGTCTCAACGCGATTGATCGGAAAGGATACGACAAAACGATGGAACGGCTTTTCGCCGACGGATATCCAGATGCCGGGCGCCATCGACAGCGTCACGGAATTCGACGGCGAGAGCGTATACACCGGAGTGACCTCGATGAAAAAATGGAAATTGCTCCGTATCATCCTGAACTCCGGGGCGATGCCCGCAGTGAACACCGGATTCTGTATCTGCAAGGCATAGAGATCGACCGACACGTTCACGCCGAGCGCGAGCATACCGCTTTCCCCGTACCAATGATACTGCGGTGAACAATAGAACGAACGTGCGCCGGATACCGTGCGGACGCCCACGCCGAGCGCCGCGATGTGACCGCCGCCGAAATGGAGCCGCGGCATTACCCATGAACCGCCGTAATACGCAGGGTATAGCCCGGCGGACACGATATCGCCGACGATGTCGAAATTGCCGAGAATGCCGAAACCGGCGCGCACGGAACAGGCGACCGTCACGGACGGATACAGAGGAACGCTGAACGCCGGCGACACGGCGATAGTGCGCTCGGCGGTCATCGGACCGTAGAGCGAAAGCGAATACGGCATGCACATCGATGCCGCCGACAGGATTGCGATGAGCGATCGCTTCATGATACCCCGCGCGAACGATACCGAACACTGATTATAAACATCAAAGACCATTTGTCAATGCGAGTTCGGCAGATACGGGCGGAGTTTGAGTGTCAGCATCTTATCGCATCGTTTGATGCGCTCTTTGACGGATTCGAGGCGGTCATAC
>JBBTBY010000166.1 GCA_038043445.1 Spirochaetota bacterium | reverse complement strand
TGACATAGACCGAGGTGTAGATGCCGCGCGCGGAGAGATCATCGTGGGACGGCTCCATCACTGCATCGATATTCCCTGCAGTGTCCTTTCCCGCCCGACGGACGAAATGGAGCTGGCTTTTGAACGGCTTCTCATCGAGTTCTTTTATCTTTCGAAGCTTTTCCTCGACGGATATATCGCTTTTTATTATCTCATTGACCGTGCTCTCGAATTCGGGTGAACGCTTGTGACGCAGCAGCGCGCCAAGTTCAACATACAATTCTCGCGTGCGGTCGGTATCGGGTGAAGGGTTTGCCATTGCTACCCGCTTGAGTATTCGCTGAGATTAACGCTTTCCTTTAAACGGCGGCATTCGCCGTGCGCTGATATGATGCTTCGCGTCAAGACCGCTTCGCTCACGGTGGCGCCTTCGTCGATGATGGCATTATCGATGACGCTCTCCCGTATCACGGCGTTCCTGCAGACATAGACATAGGGCCCGACCACCGAACGCTCAATGACGGCCCCGTCCTCGATGACGACCGGGGGGACGATGGTCGCATTGCGTACATGCGCATTGCCGATGCGGTTCTCGATGAGCATGCGGTTCGTATCGAGCGTAGCGTTCTTCGTGCCGCAGTCGAACCACTGCGATATCGGGAATACGGTGAACTGCTCGCCCGCTTCCACCATTTTTCCGAGCGCATCGGTGAGCTGGAACTCGTTCTTGGTCCGGATATTATTGGTAATGATGTAGTCGAGCTTGGTGAACAGCGGCGATGCCTTGACGAGATAGTAGATGCCCACCAGGGCGAGCCTCGAAACAGGCTCCGACGGCTTTTCAATAAGCGCTTTTACCCGTTCTCCGTCCATCACGGCTACGCCGAAGCGGCTCGGATCATCGACCTCATACACCCCGAGGGAATTTATCTTTTTAGCGATGACCGAGGCGAGATCGCCCTTGAATATCGTATCGCTCAGGATGATGAGTATCTCATCATCTTTGCGGACATGATCGCGCGTGAGCGATATGGCATGGCCGAGTCCCTGGGATTCCGCCTGAATGACGAACGATGTCTTCAACGATGGATATGTTCTTGCGATGTAGTCGCGTATCATGTCGCCGAGATGGCCGATGATGAAGATCACCTCATCGACATTCGGCAGCGTGAGTATCTCCGCCATGATAAGGTCAATCATACGGGCACCCGCGACCGGGAGAAGCGGCTTGGGCTTCGTTATCGTATGCGGGCGAAGACGGCTGCCCATGCCCGCCGCGGGAATTATCACTTTCATGTGCGTGGCCGCTCCCTTTCCATCGCCCTTATATCTTGACCGGTATCTTTTTGAGCTTGCCGACCGCCGGGAGCGTTCCCACGAGCGGCGCAAGATATTTCACGAACGCCGGCGTCACATCATTGCCTGCCGCGCTGAGGAAATCATCGGGCATATGGCGTGTGACCTTGGCAACTTTGCTGAGTTCCGTGCGCACGAATTCGGATGCGTACTTCTTGCCGCCCGTCCGCTTGATCGATATTGAGCCGTCGATGCTGCCGGAAGTCGCAAGCTTTGCCGCTTTCATGCCGACGCCGCGAGCCTCCTTCGCATCGATGGGCGATACTATTCCCGCGAAGCAGCGCTGTGCATAGCCTAAGGTATCGCTGCGTATGCGGAGCTTTTTCTGACCGGTATAGACGGCCTTTACTTTCGACACGAGGTGATCGCCGAGGGCGCCGGAACCGGAAAGCTGCTTGTTCCCGTGCGAATCCACTTCGTCGATGAGGGCGTCCGCGACCGGCTTTCCCGTGGCCTTATCGACGATGCCTTCCGAGCATGCAACGACGCAGCGGCCGAGCTTTTCGTATACCGAGAGTATCTGCCCGGTGAACTCATCCATGGTGACCGGGCGTTCCGGGACATAGATGAGATGCGGTCCTGAGTTCTTGTCCCTGGCATCGCGGGCGAGTGCGCTCGAAGCCGTGAGCCATCCGGCGTTGCGCCCCATGACGATATCGATCTTGATGCCGGGAAGCGACAGATTATCCAGGTCATTGCCCATGAACGACTGTATCACATATTTCGATGCGCTCGCATATCCGGGGCAGTGATCGGTCTCGCGCAGGTCATTATCTATGGTCTTCGGGACATGATACACGCACAATTCATATTTTCGATCGCGGGCTATCTTATTGATGATGTCCGCAGTTTCCGCGGAATCGTTCCCGCCGATATAGAAATAATACCGGATATTGTGTTTCTTGAACACTTCGAACACGTGTTCGCATTCGTCCTGCTTCGGTTTATGTCGGCAGCTGCCGAGCGCCGATGAGGGTGTGCCGGCCACGAGCGCGAGATTTGCCGCGGTCTCACGGCCGAGATCGACGAATCGCTCGCCGAGTATGCCGTCGACGCCGTTCAGTGCCCCGTATATTTTACCGACGTTCTTGCTCTGCTTTGCGCCGAGCACCACGCCGACAAGACTTTGATTGATGACCGCCGTCGGGCCGCCGGATTGACCGACGATAAGATTTCCTTTCGCTGCCATGAACTCTCTCCTTAGGAATTGAACTCGTGCGCGATTATATATCGCATATATATGACGTCAAGGAGATGTGGAGGAGACTTTTTATTCTACCAATCGGCATTATCCGGCGATCGCACGGCCGGTTTCTTCCCTGTCGCCGGGGGAGGGGTTTCCTTTTTGGGTTCTTCCTTCTTCGGCTCGGCCTTTACGGGCGGTTCATCCTTCTTCGCCGCACCTTCGTCCTTCGGTGTGCTGTTATCCGCTTCACCCATCCCGTCGCCCTTGGTGTCGTCAGGAGGGGCTTCTTTCTTCGTTGCCGGTCCTTTATTGTCAGCCCCTTTTGTGTCGGTGGGCGTGCTTTGCGTTCCGGTGTCCGATGGTTTTGTTATGGTCGTATTCGTCGCGGCGGGAAGTGTCTTATCCCCCGGGGCTGTCGTTTCATCGACCCTCGGTATTGTCGTATTCGTCGCAGTTCCTATCGTTTTTGGGGCTTTCACATCGGCGGCGCTTTCATCTTTTTTCGGGACTGTCGTGGCCGTATCGGCCTCGGTTTTTACCGGCAGTTTCGGCTCGCTTACGACAGCGTCGACCTTTTTCGGGGCGGTCTTTGCCGGCGGCTTTGTCTCGCTTATGACCGCATCGACTTTTTTCACTGCGGCTTTCGGTGCGTCCTTCTGCGGCGTCGCTGCATCGCCGGGAAGCCCGAGGAGGAACACTTTCACATCGACACCATCGGCTTTCGTGCTCTCGATGATGGCGTCGACCTTTGCAAGGCTCCTTTCATGCGGCGGCGCATCGCCCATGACGATGATGACGCGCTTTGACGCTTTGAGATCGAATGCGGTGAGCGCTGCTTCGATAGCTTCGAGCACGGCTTCCGGTTCGTCGTCACCGCCGGTGGTCTTCATCGTGTTCAGGTTGCGGATGAACTCATCGCGTTTTGTCGTGAACGGGAAGGGCTTGGTGAGGAATTCCGAGCTGTAATCGCGGTAGAGGAGGAGCCCGGTGCGCACCGATGAATGCTTTTTGTAGAGCGCATCGAGAATGGCGCTGATGTTCTCTTTAAGCACGGCCGCATCATCGGCCATGCTCCCGGTATCGTCGATGACGAAGACAACATCGATGTCGCCTCCGGCGGTCTTGTCTATCACGGCATAGAGATGCTTCGGTATATCGGCGGCGGTGCGCGGCATGATGAGCTCGCCGCCGGTACGTTCGGCGATATCGGCGTAGGTGCGGAATTTTTCAGGCGTAACGGGTTTCGGCTTCGGCGCGGCGGTCACGGGCGTCCGCGTGATGATGCGCGGCAACGGCTTCGCTTCACGCGGCGAGAGCTTGAAATGTACGGGCGGCGTATCGGCATTGCCGTTCTCATCGATGACATTGATATAGACATCACGCTCGAGCGCGGCACGATCGAAATACACTTTCAATTTCATACGGTGCCCGAGAACGCTGTCATGCTCTTCATCGGTCATCACACCGACCGCGTCGCTCTTGTCGCTCCCCCACATGATGGGAAGCAGGCGATACACGTCTCCGGCAAGCGAGTCGCGATAATAGAAATGCTTCGGCCTGTCATGTCCGCCCGTATAGCTGATGTAGAGCGCGAAGGTATCGTAGCGGTTCTCCACGTGTTCGAGCGTAAGGGAAGGGCGGTTCACGTTCGAAATGCCGGCAACTGGGCCGTTGAATATGCCGAATACCGGCAAACATGAGAGTGCTATGATGAATGCATGATTTCGCATAATTATGGTATATTATCGTGTTTTCAAGGCGTAATGTTTAGAGCGGGGATCGTATCCAAGGAGCACGGGGCTTAAGCCCCGTGTTCTCTCAACCGGTCCGCGGATGCTCAATAATTAAGATATATGCGGAAATAATCGCGCCGCTCCGCCACTTTCCGCCCGGCGGAAGGGGATATCTTGAGGAACATGTCCAGTTCGTGATATATCTTCTTCCCGAATGCCACCTCATTGGACATATCTCCCTTGGCAACAGCGTCATTATACTTGCGTTTATAGCAGGTAGCGAGATTATAGATGGAGTCGGGGTCTTTGCGGAGCGCAAGCGCCCGTTCATAGGCATGGATACGCGCGTCGATATCCGACTCCGGGAGGAGCATGGCATGATACGTGTACACCGTCCCGATGGTAGCATAGGAACGATTGGTCCTGAGCGCCTTAATATCCATCTTATCGAAGCCGTCGACGGCACGCTGTATCTCATCCCTGGCGGACAGGAGCGATCCCCTGTTGGTGATATTCACCTTTGTGACAGGGTAGAGGAGGGGGGCGACGGCATCGGCCGCTGCAAGGAGCGGGCATAAAAGCAGGAATAGGGATATACGCAGCATTGCCTAGATTATCGAAACATTCTATAATAATTACATCACAAATTTCCGGTTTGACAACCATCGACGGTTTATTAGTTTGGACATAAGGAGTCGCGGTATGAAACGATTAGCGGTCCTTCTCACGGCGCTCAGCCTTATCCTCGGAGCGGGGCCTGCCTTCACCGCGGATGCAAAAGGTGATAAAGGAGCTCCTATGTCCAAAGAAGATATCAAGAAAAAGCTTACCCCCGAGCAATTCCGTGTCGTCTGCGAGGCGGGCACGGAGCCGGCGTTCAAGAACGCATATTGGGACAATAAAAAGCTTGGCATCTATGTCGATGTCGTTTCCGGCGTACCGCTCTTCAGCTCCACCGACAAATTCGATTCCGGCACCGGCTGGCCGAGCTTCATGCGCCCGATACGAGCGGATGCCGTAAAAGAAAAGAAGGATATGTCGTACGGCATGGCACGCATCGAGGTGAAGAGCACATCGGCGGATTCGCACCTCGGACATGTGTTCAATGACGGACCGCAGCCGACCGGAATGCGCTACTGCATCAATTCTGCATCGCTCAAATTCATTCCCGTTGAAGAAATGGCGGCAAAGGGCTACGGGGAACTCCTTTCGCTCTTTCCCGGATATGCCGACGCAAAAAAGAAACCTCGCGCGATGGAAAAGGCGACGTTCGCCGCCGGCTGTTTCTG
>JBBTBY010000165.1:7903-11743 GCA_038043445.1 Spirochaetota bacterium | reverse complement strand
AATTATTCTATCGGTGAATTCCCCTTGATTTTCGCGGGGGTGGGAGTTTTCAAGGCCGCTGGACTAGTGATGCTTTGCCGAAGCCGCGATGAACTGCGCTCGTGTGCGCATGCCCGTCTTTTTATAAATGCTTTTCATGTGCGTCTTTACGGTGAATATGGATATCGAGAACAGGGCGGCGATGTCGGCGTTCGTACGCCCCTCGCCGGCAAGCAGGGCTATCTGCCGCTCCCGATCGCTCAATCCATTGAGCGTCAACGGCATCTTCGTCCTGAGGCCATGGTCGCGCGCCAGTATCAGGAACAGCGCTACGATGTTGTACACATTCCATGCGAGAAAATAGAACGCCAAACCGAGCGGATATGAGGGCTTTTGCGACGCAAGGGTAAAAAGCGAATAGACGACATTGGCGGCTATCGCGGCAGCATTGAGCATGAGGGCGATGCGTATGAACGGTTTGAGCGTGTCCGGTATCGAGGAGAACGATACGGCAGCGCGAATGATGCCGTAGAGGATGAGCGTGAGCAGAAGGAGGACGCTCGCTTCGTTGCGGCCGGTCTTGGCAAGTGCCTCCATAACAGTGACCGTGCTCAAGACTGCGGCGAAAAGAACGACGGTGATGCGCTCGATGACAGGTATCCGCTTTCGTATGAGCGCGGACAGGCAGCGGGGAAGGAGTACGGAGAACAAAAGCTGCGAGAGCACGACAAGGGAAATGCGTATCCACGGCATGGATCCCATCACCCGCGGAGCGAAGGGGACGTTCTGCACGTAATGATACATGGCGTCGGCTGCGGTAAGTATCGTAAGCGATGCTATGAGCGCGGCATAGGAGCCGAGCGTTCGTTCACGCAGCTGATACGAGAATATCGCGTATGCTGCAATGGCGGTGAACCCCGCCCCGGCGCACAGCAGATAAATGAGAAGTATCATTGACAGCACACCACCAACGGACCGTTATCCCATGCGTTCATTGTACAGAAACCATAGTGATTGTCAAGGAACGGGCTCGGTCTTGACAATACCGTGCACGGATTATAGTATGCCTGTCGTGAGGAAACACCAGTGAAAGACCTTATCATCGAGATACTGACCGAGGAAATACCGCATACGTTCATACCGAATGCGGAGAAAAGCCTTGCCGAGGCCGCGAAGGGTATCTTCTCCGAGGAAAAGCTTTCTTATCAACGGTTGACATCGTTCTCGACGCCGCGGCGGCTTGCGCTCCTCGTCGAGGGGCTCATTGAAAAGCAGGACGATATCTCGCAGGAGCAGAAGGGGCCGCTTGTCGACATCGCCTTCAAGGACGGTACGCTCACGAAAGCGGGCGAGGGCTTTTTCCGGGCGAACGGCATAACGGCGCTTGCACGGGAGAAGATCGGGACAACAGCGTCCGCGGGCGCACCGTTCATCAAGGATATTTCCGGGAAACAGTATCTGATGGTCCGCAGGGAGAAAAAGGGGCTTCCCACCACGGATGTCATAGCGGCGAATTTCCTGCCGCTGCTCGCGAAGATACATTTTCCCAAGCGCATGCGCTGGGGGAACGGCGATTTTTCGTTCGTCCGCCCGATACGCGGCATACTCTGCATGTTCGGCAAGGATGTCATACCGGTATCGGCGGGTGGAATATCTTCATCGAACAACGTCACCGGGCACAGGCTGTTATCTCCCGCGAAAGAGGCGCTCGGTGCGCCTCTGGAGTATGAACCGCTCCTCAAAAAAAAGAACGTCATCGTACGAGCATCATCGCGCCGCTCGGCGATACTTGAAGCGCTCGCCGCGATCGAATCAAAACACGGACTGGCAGCGGTCGAGAAAGAGCGCGTGGCCGATATGACGGTGAACCTCGTCGAATGGCCCGTGCTCATTGCCGCGGAATTCGATGCCTCGTTCCTCGCGGTACCGGAAGAAGTGCTCATCTCCGAGATGATAGAGCATCAGATGTATTTTCCGATGCGCGACAAGAGCGGGAAACTGACGACAACGTTCGTCATCACCGCCAATCAGCCCGAGACGAAGCATATCGCCGGCGGGAACATCCGCGTGATCACCGCACGGCTTACCGACGGGGCGTTCCTCTATCGGGAGGATGTGAAACGCGGGCTTGCCGCGATGCGCGAGGGATTATCGACGCTCCTCTTCCGAAAAGAGCTCGGCTCAGTGGCGGTGAAGGTCGCCCGTATGCTCGCACATGCGGATGCCGTCGTACCCATGCTTTCGCTTGAAAAGGAAAAGGATATCATTCGGGAAACCGTCTCTTTCATGAAGGCGGACCTCGTGAGTTCCATGGTGTACGAATTCCCGCATCTGCAGGGCATCATGGGCGGCTACTTCGCACGTGCGGGGAAATTCCCGAACGCGGTGACCGATGCCATTACCGAGCATTATCGCCCGCTCGGGTCCGGCGACTCGCTTCCTGCCACAACTGCGGGCCGCATCGCTTCCCTTGTCGACAAAATGGACAATATCATATCCGGCTTCTGGGTGGGCGATATCCCCACCGGATCCCAGGACCCCAATGCGCTCCGCCGTCAGGCGCTCGGGGTGCTTCGTATCGTGCTTGAGGCGAAATGGCGTTTCGATCTCCCCGCACTCGTTCGTGCCTGTACCGCGAATTTCGATGCATCCGCACGCAAGGGCACGGTCGATGAGATAGTGTCCGCAGTGGCCGATTTCATACGTACGCGTTTCGAGGTCTATCTCGGCGAGTCCTGTTCCTACGACGCCGTCCGCGGTGTGCTCTCCCTCGGGCTTACCGATATATTCGACAGCGCGAGCACGGTAGCGGCCATCGATGAATTCCGAAAAAGCAATGAATCGTCGTTCAATGATCTGTTGACGGTGTTCAAGCGTGTGTCGAAGATCATCGGTACGAGTATCGATGTCGTTGTCGATGAAAAACTTCTATCGCATGAAAGCGAACACGCCCTCTATCGCGGTTACACCGAAAAGCGATCAGCGCTTCTGCCGCTTCTTGCGGCGCACGATCACACAAAAGCCTTCGCGCTCCTTGCCGCACTCGCACCGGCGCTTGACCGGTTTTTCACCGACGTGCTCGTCATGGACAAGGATGAAGCGGTCAAGAAGAACCGCATCGCGCTCCTTGCCGCCATCGACGCCCTGTTCAGGACAATGCTCGATTTCCGCGTCATCGTCGCAAAGAAATAAATACTCGTGGAGACCTCGAGGTGCCCGATCATTGGGTCGAGTTGAGCGGTATGCTGTCCTTTATACCGATGGACGGGTATGCCTTCAACGCGATCGAGAATCCCACCGATTTATCCCAGTAAATACCCTTGACCGAGCCGCTGATCGGCAGCGGGAGCGGACGGGCGCTGAAGCTTACGCCGTACTCCCAGCCGTCCGCTTCATGCGTGAGGCTGAGATCGACGCTCTGCAGTTTGAAATTCGAGATGCGCCGCCGTGCCAGATCGAAGCTGAATGCATTGGCGAGATCGACGAAGATGTTGCTCGTGTCGATGCCGCGTGCGGCCGCGAAGGCGGCGTAGTCGGGGACATATGCATAGAGGCTCTGATTGGCCGACGCGGCGCTCGCGGTGAACGTGATGAAATCAGGGATGACGATGCGAAACGTTATCCTGCCGACGAAGGAGCTGGCTATCATGCTGACGCGATTGTAGTTGACCGATCCGTTGAGCACGAGTTCGAAGACACGGCGATCGCCCGGATACGGGGCGAAGTACGGGGAGAATATCGTGAAGAGATCGCGCAGGGGCAGGGGCACGTTCATGGAGAGCGTGTACATGTCGGCCGTAAGGGCCCCGGCAAGCAGATTGTACCCGCCCGCGTACGAAAGCGTCGCTATCGGATGTGTTA
>JBBTBY010000165.1:0-7893 GCA_038043445.1 Spirochaetota bacterium | reverse complement strand
ATGCCGGCATTGACGTTGAGATTGAGGTCCGGCACGAAGAAGAGCCCGTATCCGGAGAAACCCGCTGCCGCCGACCCGTCGACGCGATGATTGCGGAACCCGCCGTACCCCTCGTTCGCTTCATACGCGCCTACCTTGTAATCGATCGCGTACGCGACCGAGGCGGAGAGCGTCGGCTCGAAATACCGCGCAACATTGCTCACGAGCGACTTCGGCAGGAAGATGGAGAACGCATGCGATGTGTTGAGCGTCATGAACGAAGAGCGCTTATCGCTCACCAGGTCGTCGATGGTGGGGTTCTTCGTCCCCTGATTATTGTACGATACACCGATGTTCGGCGTATACGAGAAGAACGGGGTCGTGAACGCCCGGGAGACGGATGCCCCGCCGTCGATGTAATCCCGCTCGACGAGGATCTTATTGAGAACGAGATCGAGCGAGGGATTGTTGACGAACGCGATGCCGGCGATATCGGCGAACTGTGTGTGATGCCGATACCCGACGGCGAATGAATAGCTGATATTCGCCGCCGGCATTTCGTTGGTCATGGGGTCGATAACGCCGCCGTAGGAGAAGGCGATCGCCGGGAACAGGATGGACTGCGGCTTCAGGCGGTAGTCATCGTTGTTCACGCTGTCCTTTGCGGACAGGTTCTTCACCGCGGTGCGCGTATAATTCGCGCCGAGCGAGAAGAGATGTGCGCTCCCCCTGTTGACGAACGATCCGGCGAGCGTCGAACTCCCTTCGATGGCGTACACGTCTCGGTATATCGGTTCTTTGAGGAGCCGCTGCTCGAGCGGGCGGAAGAGCTCGGAGAGCGACGAATACGGTTTTTTCGATTCGTAATCGTAGCGGAAGTACAGATCGCTCATTTCCGCGCCGGTGAACGAGATGTACGTTTCCTCGGGCGACTTTCGTGAAAGGTAGAACGTCGCGTCCGCGGCTGCCTTGTAGCGCAGCGCCCAGGGGATGTCCACTTCGGACGACGGGGAGAAGTAATTGACGATCCGGGCATCCCCGAGAAGATCGCTCTGCGGCTGGAATATCGCGGCCTTGCGGGAGAACGCACCCATGAGGTTCAGGTGCACCGTTCCCCAATCGCCGCTGAGCACGACGTCGTCACCCGCGAAGATGCCGAGCTTCTGATAGAGATCGAGCCTGAACGAATTGGGTATGCCGAGGAGCGGTATCACTTTCGAGTTCTGTACGTACAGGCCTTCCCGCAGGGATGAACCGAATGAAGAGAGTATCCCCGTACCCCAGTAGTTCTGTACGAAGATGGGGAAATAGAAGAACGGCTGTGCGCCGACCTGATACGACATGTTGAGGGCCATTATCTTCTTCTGTTCCCAGAGATAGGTGCGGTAGACGCGGAAAAAATACGTCGGCGGGGAGAGCATCGATGTGGTGACATATCCCTCATCCGCAAAGAACCGGCCCTCGGTGAATTTAATGACCTTGCCCACGATGGTGAGCGATCGGTCGGGGAGATACGATTCCCCCTGATAGAGCATGCCGATCTTCGTCTTTCGATTGAACGAGAACCATTCGCCGGTAACGCGCTGTGCGCCGTTGTCGATGGTAACGCCGTCATACCCGAAGACCTCGTCGCTCGTGGCGCTGTAGACGATGGTGCCCGCCGTGAGCGTGTATTCGAACACCGAAAGCTCGACGGAGCCGACGATGCGTATTATCTCCTCTTCCGCACCGCCGGCCTTCGCCACAGAACGCTCGACGCGGTCGGCTTTTTTGAGGAGTACGCTCCCCCCCTCGAGATAGCGCCGTGACCGCGGGCGTTCTTCAAGCGCATTGCCCGCCGCGGTCATGCGTGCATCGTCGCCGAACACATGCTTGAGTATCTTCGTGCGCATCTCGTTCTCGGAATCGCGCTCTGTGACGGTTATTCCGTAGAGCATCGCTGCTTCCGATAATTCCTTGCGGCGCATGACGGTCAAAAGTTCGATGAAGGCCTTCGGCGCATCAACGGCGGGTATGTTCGTTGCGGGCGCGGTGAACAGGGGCAGCGGCAGTGCCATGATGAGGATGACAAGGAGCCGCCGCATCACTATCTACCGCGCAACAAGCTTGAAGAATTTTCGTTTGCCGACCTTCAATATCCGGGGGGACGTGAGCGATACCGCCCGAGCGGCATCCTCGATCTTCTCTTCATCGATCTTCACGCCGCCCTGCTCGAGGTAGCGGCGAAGCTGGGAATTGCTTTCCGAGGGCATGGCAGTCTTCAACACGGAAAGAATGTTCGTGCCGTTCTCGACGGCGACCTCTTCCACGGTATCCGGTATGCCGCCGCCGGAGAATATCCGTGAGAATTCGTCCTCGGCGTCCGCAGCCGCTTTCGCGCTGTGGTACATCGTGACGATCTCCTTCGCGAGTATCACCTTCACATCCCGGGGGTTGCGTCCTTCCTTCATCTCGCGGGCGTACGTCTCAATGGTCCCCATCGGTATGTCGGTGAGAAGCTCAAGATAGCGCGTGATGAGCGTATCGGGTATGCTCATGAGCTTGCCGAACATCTCCTTCGGGGGTTCTTTTATCCCCACATAATTCCCGAGGCTTTTGGACATTTTCTCCACGCCGTCAAGCCCCTCGAGTATGGGCATGGTCATTATCACCTGCGGTTCGAGCCCGTATTCGCGCATGAGCTCGCGCCCGACGAGGAGATTGAATTTCTGATCGGTGCCGCCGAGCTCGATATCGGCGTTGAGCGCCACCGAATCGTACCCCTGCACGAGGGGATACAGGAACTCGATCATGGCGATGGGCTTTCCCTCTTTGTACCGGTTCGTGAAATCGTCGCGCTCGAGCATGCGGGCGACCGTGTAGCGTGCGGTGAGCGAAAGGACATCGGCGAATTTCATACGCTCGCACCAATGCGAATTGAATTCGATGACCGTCTTGTCCTTGTCGAGTATCTTGAATACCTGCTCTTTGTACGTTTCCGCGTTGAGGAGCACATCCTCGCGCGAGAGCTGCCGGCGTGTCTTCGAACGGCCGCTCGGATCACCGATCATGCCGGTGAAATCGCCGATGAGGAATACGATCTTATGCCCGAGGTCCTGCAGGCCGCGCATTTTCCTGAGGAGCACGCTGTGCCCGAGATGCATGTCCGGTGCGGTGGGGTCGAACCCCGCTTTCACCGTAAGCGGTTTCCCGGTCTTCTTCGAACGCGTAAGCTTCTCAACGAGCTCGTCCTCGCTGATTATTTCCGCGGTGCCGCGGCTTATGACGGAAAGTACGGCCTGTATCTCCGGGTCTCGTTCTGACATGGGGTTCCTCATGGTTCTGTTCGGCAGGCAATAATAGCAGAGTTTTGTATAAAATCAATTCGATGTATTACGTTAACATCGGCCAGCGAACATCTCCGCGCAAAACAGGTGCGCGCAATTGACTTTTTTTCGGGCTGCGATATACTGTTTTCGCTTTTAAAATAACATCCAGGAGTTTTTCATGGCTATAAAGATCGCGATCAACGGGTTCGGCCGCATCGGGCGGCTGGTCTATCAGGCTATCGTCGAAAAAGGCCTCCTCAACGAGATCGATGTCGTCGCCGTCGTCGATGTCGCCACCGACGCGGAATATTTCGCGTATCAGCTCAAGTACGACTCGGTGCACGGCAGGATGAAAGCGACCGTTTCCGCCGAGAAGAGCAAGGCGGATCTCGCCGAATGCGACACGCTCGTCGTCAACGGCAAGAAGACCAAGTGCCTCATGGCGCCCAAGGACGGCATCGACAAGCTTCCGTGGAAAGACCTCGGCATCGAGTACGTCATCGAATCGACCGGGCTTTTCACCGAGAAGGAAAAGGCCGAAGGCCACATCAAGGCCGGCGCGAAAAAGGTCATCATCAGCGCACCGGCCAAGGGCGGCGCGAAGACCTTCGTCATGGGCGTCAACAACGAGAAGTACAATCCTGCCGAAGACCATGTCGTCTCGAACGCCAGCTGCACCACGAACTGCCTGGCACCCCTCGTGCATGTGCTCCTGAAAGAGGGCATCGGTATCGAGACCGGCCTTATGACGACGATACACTCCTATACCGCAACGCAGAAGCCCGTCGACGGACCGTCCAAGAAGGATTGGCGCGGCGGACGCGCGGCGGCTATCAACACGATACCGTCGACCACCGGCGCAGCGAAGGCCGTGGGCGAAGTGCTCCCGGAAACGAAGGGCAAGCTCACCGGCATGTCGTTCCGCGTCGCCACCGCGGACGTTTCCGTCGTCGACCTCACCTTCCGCTCGGTGAAGGACACTTCCATCGAAGAGATCGACAAGCTCATGAAGAAGGCGTCTGAGACCTATCTCAAGGACATACTCGGCTATTGCAATGAGGAGCTCGTTTCGACGGACTTCATCCATGACAATCGCTCGTCCATCTACGACTCGCTCGCCACGGTGCAGAACAATCTCCCGGGCGAAAAGCGTTTCTTCAAGGTCGTGAGCTGGTATGACAACGAGTGGGGCTATTCCTGCCGCGTTGCCGATCTTCTCATGTTCATGTCGAAGAAAAAATAGACAAAGCGATCGACTTCAAGCCGCAGCGTCTCTATGGCGTCTGCGGCTTTTCTATTTTTTGTTGCTGTTCATCATGGCTATTCTATTGACTTCATCGATGCAATTCTTACCTTCTGAGTAGAGCGGAGGTGACTTATGATCAAGAAAGTTCTCATCATTCTCGGCATTATTATCGTCGTTGCCGCGGCTGTTGTTGTCACAGCCCCGGTGTTCCTTCCTAAAACGTATACGGTTTCCCGGACCATCGAGATCCATGCCGCGCCGTCCGCGATCTATCGGACCCTCGGCGATTTCGATGAATTCATGAAATGGCAGCCATGGATACGCTATGAGCCGGAGGCGAAGAAGGTCATCACCGGCAAGCCGTTCACCATAGGTGCGCGGTACGAGTGGGAGGGGAAGAGACTCGGGAAGGGATCGATGATGATAACCTCTCTTGCGCAGAACGAATACGTCGAGACCGAGCTGATATTCGGCGGGGCGGATGCATCGAAGTCGGTGAACAGGGTATCGCTTGCGCCGATGGAAAAAGCGACGAAGGTGACATGGACGTTACGCGGGGGCATGTCGTATTTCGAGCGGTATTTCGCACCGATGATGGATTCCATGCTCGGCAAGGATTTCGAGGGCGGGCTTAAGAATCTCAAAGAGTATATCGAGAGAAAATAGCGGTGTTCGTATAAAAGAGTCCCCTGCCCGCACAACGGGTCCGCGCGGATAGGGGATGTGCGCTCGAATTACATCACGCTGTCTTTTTCACCGCCTTTTTGCCATTGGTGCGATGCGCTTTTAAACCGAAATCGCCTACTACGGGGTTTTTCTTTCCGTAATAAAAGTGACGCGTATGAATATAAAACCGTTGCGAAAGTAATTATATCCCGGTCTGATAGTAATTCAGACGCGGCATTCCGAACTGATGACATGGACACCCATCCATTCTGTTATGCGTGGGAATATACAGCGCAATGATTTTTTATCAAGCACGAAGTTGAGACTGTCGCGAAAATAGAGAACAGCGGGTTGCAACCCGCTGTTCTCAGCGATACGAACGATGATGCCGCGGTGAGCGGATCATTTCTTCTTTCCCGTCTTAACCGGCCGAGCGATGCGGTACGGACAGAGATATTTCCGCATGCCCATGCGGCCGTCGCGATGGAATTCCTGGAACAATCTGTCCACGCGATGCAGTATCGACGGATCGCCCTTCAGTTTGAACGTGCCGTATTTCCTGAGGAATTCCCTGTCGCGTACGTTCACTTCAACGATGGCCGATGACAGGCTTCTGAGCGAGAAGAAAAGCTCGTCCGGAGCCATCTTCCTGTCGAAGCAGAGACTCTCGACGAAATCCTTCGTTATGTGAAGCGGCTTCTGCAGCCGCTCGGGGAAATGGACGTTCCAGTCCCAGAGCGGGAAGAAGTGTTCGCCGGTACGCTTGGAAAGGCGTTCGTAATACTCTTTCGTTTCGCGCATATCATCGAGGAGCATGGGCGCGATACGCCGCGGATCGAGCGTACGGTCATCCGTGTTCTCCGCATCGCTCTCGAACATGCGGAAAAGCCCTGTCTTCTCGAAGTCGATATCGAACGTGTCCTCGAGGAACGATACGATGCCGCGGAAATATGATCGCGACTGTACCGGCTGGCAGAGATAGAGCGGGAAACGGAATTTTTTATTGCGCGGGTGCATCTTTATCCAGAGCACGGTGAGTATCTCCTCGAACGTGCCGGGGCCGCCGGGGACGATGATGCCCGCGCGCGACATGCGTATGAACGCCTCAAGGCGTTTTTCAATGTCGGGGAACACGATGAGATGATCGATATAGTCGTTGCACGGCTCGCCCGATATGATGCCGTCCTCGGTTATGCCGATGAACTTCCGCGTGTGACGGTTCATCTGATAGCCGCGGAGCGCCCCTTTCATGGGATCTTCCATGGCGCCGGGGCCGCTGCCGGTGATGAGCTCAAGCCCGAGAAGGCCGACGCCGAAACCAAGACGCTTATGATGGTTCGATTCTATTTCAGGGATATGATGACCGCCCTGCATCATGATGCGCCCATACGGATTACTCGCGATGTCCTCCCGCGTTATCACATGCGCGTTCTGGACGAAATGAAAAATGTACTGGGTTATCGATTCCGAGCTCATGTCATTGAGCGGGAATTGGCGCGAGAGAAGGAGATCGCGTATGCCGCAGAGTATCTGTTCTTCTTTCAGCTTGATCAGCCGTCCGCCCACAAGCTTCTCGCGCGGCACGCCCTTCAATATCATGCGCACCGACGATTTCGTTACGGCAAGGTCTATCGTCATGTCCGGATAAAGTCCGTCGAAATAGTGATGCCGCTTCGTGAGTATTATCGCCTGGATGATGCGCAAGAGCCGCTCGCGGTAATGGTCCTTGAATGCACGCTCCATCTCGAGGACCATGGTCGGGTTCATGTGCTCATCGAGCGCTATCTCAACGCTTGTCGACGGCATGATATCGGGTGCCGTCCGCTTCTTTGTGGTCTTCATCGGTCCATGTATTCCTTTTGTCAGTATCGGTGCACCGTGTAACATGGGTGAGTATAGCGCAGAAATTCACCGTCGTCAACGCGCGGTACGATGCAGCAAACGTACTGTTGCGCTGGGATCAAACGTGAGTTCACTTCGCCTGCTCAATCACCAAGACCAGCCACTAACCCCACGGAACAACACGAAAGGGAATACCGTTCGTGCGATTCCGCGGATTTCGCGGCAATGCTCTTTCATTGCGGTTTTTCTTACATACGCTTTTTATTTTTTGACAATCGCGATATACTGTCATTCATACGAAAACAAAGGACGAACGATGGAAAGAACGCTGAAAGTCAGTATATCCGGCATACGCGGCATCATCGGTGCCGGCCTCGATGCGGCGACGCTGGTGTCATACGTCAATGCCTACGCATTGCTCATGAAGCCCAGAAGCACGATAGCCCTCGGGCGCGACACCCGCATCAGCGGCAGCGCGATAGTGAACATCGTATCCGGTGCGCTTGCCATGGCGGGGCATACCGTTCTTGATCTGGGCATTGTCCCCACGCCGACCGTGCTCTTTACCGTTCGCAAGCGGAAATTCGCCGGCGGCATTATCGTTACGGCAAGCCATAATCCCATCGAATGGAATGCGCTCAAATTCGCAGGTGCCGGGGGGCGATTCCTCGTGCAGCGCCAGATCGATGAGCTCATCCGCGAACAGAAAAAGAATTCGCCGATAACGAATCCCGCATTAAGAACAGGCGGTATCGGCGAATATCCATGCGCGATACAGGACCATATCGATGCGATCGTCGCAAGCGTTGACGCGAAGAGCCCAGCCGGGCGCCTGCTGACGAACATGAACGC
>JBBTBY010000164.1 GCA_038043445.1 Spirochaetota bacterium | reverse complement strand
TCGATGGCATCCTGCAGCATCGAATACCCGGCCCCGCCGAGCGTTGCATTCGTCGCGATGATCGGCAGCGGGATCACCGGCATAACAGCGTTTTTCGCAGACGCAATGGCATCATGCCTTGTATTCGGCGTATTCAACAGAACGACCTGGTTATTGGAAATTATACCCGTCAGGTCGCCATACAGATAGGACAGCGTATTTGTCCAGAAAATATTGGATACGATGGTCTGATTCGTTATATCTTTTGTACCGTGCTCAATTATCGCATAGCTGTTGGCGCCCCCGCCGAAGAACGTGCAATTGGATATCGTGAACGGATCGTTCGTTACTGCCGCAGTGCTGTTCGTGAAGCTGATGGAGGCATTGGTCGCCCCTGCGCTGTTGTTCGAAAAATAGCTGCCGGATATGATGATGTTCGACCCGCCGGTGAAGTAGATCCCGCCGCCGAAATTGCTCGCGCTGTTGTTCATGAGCACTGCGCTGACGCTGCAATTCGTATTGTTCAGGATATACAATCCGCCGCCGATATTCGTCGCCGTATTCCCGTTCACCGTCGCGCTGATGCTGTTCCCGACGCCAAGGCTCATATAGAGGCCGCCGGCATCTTTCGATGCATTGCTCGATATGCTGCCGGTAAATCTGTTACTGCTGCTGTTCAGTGAATACACACCTCCGCCGAAATTCGACGAACTGTTGTTCACGACAGCGCTTGCGATGTCATTGCTGAACGAGAGGTTCAGATACAGACCGCCGCCGGCATTCGATGCGGTATTGTACGAGATACGTCCGCTGACGCTCATATTGCTGCTGGCGTACAGGTACGCGCCGGCCGCGAAATTCGATGAAGTATTGCTGATGAGATCGGCGCTTATGCGTGAATCTCTGCTGTAGTACGTGCACACCCCGCCGCCGGAATTCGACGCGGTATTGCCGACGATCATTCCGCCGATGGTATTGTTGCTGCCGTACATGAAATACATCCCACCGGCGGAATTATACGCCTTATTATCCGCGATCACGCCATGATAGACGCTGTTGACACTATCAGCGATATACATACCGCCGCCGTTGGACGAACAATTGTTGCTCACGACAATATTGGAAAATATCGAATTCGACACGTTCGATGCAATGACCCCTGTTCCGGTCAATATCGGAACGCCGCCATTGCTCCCCCCGCCGCGTATCACGAACCCGTCGAACATGAGGTTGGTAAGGTTCGCAATGTACACAAGCCGATTGGAGACCGCCGTCGCTCCCAAACCGTCAAGTACGGTATAGCCTGTCTGCACAGCGAACGCCGGACCATAGCCGCCGATAACCCTCAGATCGTTCCTGTTGGTGATGAAAACGGCGTTTGTCATCGAAAGCGCATTGAGCTGCCCCGCACTGCGCGTAAGATTCGTCGCTAGCACGCGGATCTCATGTCCGGCGGATGCGGCATTCACAGCGGCCTGCAGTGAATAATATCCCGCACCGCCGATGGTGAAATTGGTCGCAATAATGATAGGCATTGTGGTAAAATTCGATGTGACCCCGGCCCAATTCGTTCCATAGACATTCGACGCCAACGTTCGGTAGTAATGTGTCGTCCCGGGAGATAATCCGTATACATTCGTTGAAAATCCGCCGATGCTGCGCGTCCCCAGGTCTATCATATTCGCCCAGGACGCAGGCGTTGTGCCGCCGTCGCCCGATCCCCAGTACACGCGCACGGTGGTGTTCACACCGCTGTCATATTCCAGTACGCCGTTGAGCTGCGCCGAATTAAAGGTGATGTTCGACGCCCCGGCGTCATTATTCACTCCCGGCACACCCGGCGATGAATCGATACGCGCCTCTACATAGTCGCCGAATATCGTCCCCGCACCTCCGGAACGTATGGCGCTCGCTATTATATAGATATAATTCGTTCCATACTCGTTGGTCGCATAGTTACTGAGCGGTCCGGCATTGCTTATCACATCGGCGTTCGCTGCAGGAACGGCCCCGCACCGGGCCCATGCGCCAGCGGAGTTCTTCCATACATAGACACCGCCGGATGTCTTATCGGTATAGCCCCGCCACCGCACATAGGTATTCGTCGCATAGATCAGGCTTTCGTTGATCTTTATCTTGTACCGGAACCCGCTGTGCATGGCGGTACTGCTCGCATCAGCATTCAGTGATACCGCATCCGGGGCATTCAGCTTTGTACCCGGATCAACGATCAATTCTCCGGCGAAAATCCCGAAGGTCGGCGGAGGATTTGCGAGCGGGAACGCCGCGGCATTTGAATAGGTCAGGATACTCACCGCCGCATTTGTCGGATATTTATACGTCGCTGACATCGGCGGAATGTTGTCCACGTAATTCGTGCGGTAGGCATACGAAACGAGCCCCGCAGCATTGCTCGATCGTATCCCGACAACAAAAATCCCGTTCGGGTACATCGTGGTATCGATGTCCCCGCTCCAATTCGTCTCCACCGGCACCGAAGACCATACGCCGCCGTTCACATTGTACCAGAACCCCATGACCGGTGCGGACGTATCGACATTTGAACCCTGATAGATCACCGTATTGCTTATGACCTCGAGCGCCACAGGCGCAGTGAACGAAACCTCAGGCGCGGTGAAATCAAAAAAGTTCGTCTGCACATTGGTGAAAAGCGTACCGCTCGCATTGCTGGCAGCGGCGTAGAACACATTCGTTGCGTTCGAGAACATGCTCACATCGATAGTATTCGTCGTCCATACCCCGGTCCCGGAAACCAGCCCCATGGTGCTGTTCGTTCCAAAGTATACGCCGGTGACACTTGCCCCGGCAGAACCCGAGAAATTCACGATCGGCGTCCCTATCCATTGATTCGCCGGGGGGTTGGTGATAGCGCACACGAACAATGCCTGGTCCGACGAGAAGGCGGATTCCCTCCACCCGATATCCGGACCATTGCTGAGGAACGTACTGCTTATCCCGGGAATGTTCGTACCGCGATCCACAGCCATGCTCATCGGGCTCAGGATATCATACGACCCGAACGTATCGATGTACGGATCGGCGCCAGACATATTGCTCGGCCCGATCCTGTTGCGGGCGCTTACGTTCGTATCGCCGAACGCATTGTTATAGAAAACGGTATAGTTTATCTCGGAATTCCCCGATGCCCCGCTGTCATTCACGCCGATATTCGTGCTGCCGAAAATGATATTATTCCTGATGCGCACGTTCGTTGCGGTACTCCAGTCGATGCCGTTCCCGTTGTTATAGATGGTATTATTGAAGATGTCATTGCTGTTCGCCATGACGACGGACACGCCGCGCATATGATCGGCGATAACGTTCCTGAAGATAAGGTTCGACGGGCAGCTGCTCAGATTGATGCCCTCTTCCTGTCCGGGGCCGAGGATGATGTTCGAGCAGATGATGTTCGTCGCAACCGCGGCATTATTGAGCATCACACCGGCATATTTATTGCCGACGATACTGTTGCTCACAATCCTGTTCGCGCTCGCCACGGTACCGATATAGATGCCGTATCCGCCGTTCGATGATATCGCGCTGCCGCTGATGACCGTGCTGCGGTTCGTCCCGCTCATGATGATGCCGAAGTCACGGTTGTTCACGACGGTGTTATTGATGAACCGATTGGACGCGGGCACCGATGCGAACACCTGTATCCCGTAGCCGGTGTTCGTGCCGGCATTGTACGCCACATAATTGTTCGATACGAGCGAATAGTGGCACGGCCCGTACATATCGATACCGCATGCATACTTCGAGTTCGGCGGCATATTGCTCACAACGGTATTATTGATGATCGATGCATTGGTGCCGACGGAAATGCCGTAGATGTTCGTCACGTTCACCGATGTCGTTCCCGTTACCGTATTGCCGTCGATGACGAGCGCCGATGACTTCGATGCATAGATGCCGAACGCCTCCCATGCGCCGGATGCGAGCGACATGGCGATGCCGGAATCGCGGATGCTGTTGCTCCGTATCGTCACCGCACCCGTTGAGAACGCGGATATCCCGGATTGCCCTGACCGCACGATATTGTTGCGCTCGATGAAGGCGTTCGCGAACGTGCCGGTATTGAAATGCACGCCCACCCCGCCGCAATTGATCGCATCGCGGTTCTCCGCTATCGTATTATCGCAGATGACATAGGTGCCGCCGCCGGCAGCGACGAACACGCCGCGTGCGCGCAGATTGGAGATGACGCTCAGCCCGTTGGAACTTATGCTGTTGTTCGAGATGATCATGAGCGACAGCGGCGCATTGGTTATCACATAGATCCCGTAACTGTAATTGGACGCAAGGTGATGCGTGATGATATTGTCCGCGATGAGATTCGTCGAGGCTGCGATGTTCGAGATGACAATGCCCCCGCCCTCGCATGCGTACTTCCCATTGTAGCCTATCGTGTTCCCGATCACCTCCGAAAAGCAGTCCTCGATACGTATGCCGCCGCCCGTGTTCGTCCGGGCGCTGATATTGCTCACGATGGTGTTGTATCGTATCTGCAGAAGATTGCTGCTGCTTCGCGCAAATATGCCGTATGGCGTATCACCATTATTGTTCTCAATGATATTATATTCGATGAGCGCCCCGCCGAAATTAGTGTTGAGATATATCCCGTGCCCGCTGAAATTCTGTGCCGCATTGCTGAATATCCTGTTCGATATGATGGTACAGTACAGCGAACCGATATTGAGGAGCACCCCGCGGCTCTCATTGCTGCAGATGACATTGTTGAGGATGTTCGCCGTTACGTTCGACTGCACGCGGACGCCCGTCTGCCCCCGGCATATATTGAAACCCTCGACCGTAACGGATATCGGCGCGGGATTGCTGAGCATCAGGGGATCGGTCGTAAGGCTCGGCGACTCTATGATCGTCCTCATATTCTCGCCGAAATCGATCCAGTCACGCGAGCGCAATGTGAGCGATCTGTCTATCACATAGTTCCCGATATGCCGTGTCCGATACGCGATGATGGTATGCCCGCCCGCCGCAGCATTTATCGCCTGCTGCAAATTGGTGTAGGTAGCGAACGTATTCGCATTGCTCGCCACTATGGTATTGTTCGTGACTATGCCCATCGGCGAGTACCAGGACTCATTGCCGTTCGTATCCATGACGGTCGCATAGTACCGGTACACGCCGCCGACCATGTCGTTCTCGACGAACTGCGTTACCGTACTGTTGAAGCCTGTGAATACCCGGGAGGCATCGGATAGATTCGAAAAGGAATCGGCTTGGGTACGATACACCTGATAATTGCTGAAATCGGCGAGAGCGATCTGCTGCCATTGTATGACTATCTGTCCCAGCGCAAGATTCGTAGCCGCGATGCAGCCGTTGGGGGACGGCGGCAGCACCCAGTCGCCGTTGCGCCCGCCGAACATGTTCCTCCACGGCGTGACCCCATGGTTCGTCCGCAGAAGCTTCATCTGCGTGAAGGCACGTGTGCCGAAAAAATTACTTGCTGCATACGAGGCGACGTTCATTGAAGCAAGGTTCATCCCGAGGTTGTCGATATTATTGTTATGGATACGGTTCGATGAAAAAGCCACATTGGATATACCGGCGATATTGTTCGTTATCGTACAGTGCATGATGATATTGGTGCCGGCATTCGAAAAAATGAGCGCTGTCCCCGGCACCGACGCGATGAGGCAGTTGGAAAAGAACAGATTCGTCGTTCTGATGATATCAAATGCATCGGACGACGGTGACGTTATTGCACTGCTGAGGAATTTTGTGCTCAGCCCGTTGGTAAGTATAGAACACCGATATCGTCGATCTATCATCGAACACGGACATATTACTGTAGATGCCGAAGAGCGCGCTCTGCAGGAAGAACGAACGGAACGCGGTATTCCCGCCGTAGGAACCGCTCACCGTAAGATTGCTTGCTACAAATCCGTACAGCGCAGCCCCGTTGGTTGCGATGTTCCCGTAGAAATAGCCGTCGATCATGTTCGTTTTCCCATAATCGACGCATATACCGCCGCCGAACTGCCCGAGATTGCTCATGATCTGTGCGGATATGTAGTTGCTGTCGGAGCTTGCCAGATACACACCGCCGCCGGACGACCCGTTACCGCCGCTGTAATTCGATATTATTTTTCCCGTGATCGTTGTATTGCGGGTATCGGACAGATATATCCCCCCGCCGCCGTACGGCGCTCTGTTTCCGATGATATCCGCAGCGACAATGCAGTTCGTTGCGCCTTCAAGCCGTATGCCGCCGCCCATGGCGTTCGCATGCGATGCCGTATTCGATGATACGCTGCCGTATATCTTTATGGAACCGCCGGCAAGCGCATAGAAACCACCGCCGCCATCATCGGTGATGGCAGTATTGAACGAAATATTCGCATTGCTCACGAGAACGTTCCCGGTCTGGAACACAAACACCCCGCCGCCGTATTTCGCAAAATTGCCGGTCACCGCTCCGAATATGGAATTCGAGAACCCATAATCAATGTCGATGCCGCCGCCGTATCCGTTGGAGCATATGTTGTCGAACACATCGCCGCTGATGGTGTTACTGCTGCTGAAATTCAGGAATATGCCGCCGCCGGACTGCATCGGATCATACTGCGAATTACTGAATATCGGTCCGCTGAATACGCTCCAGCGGACATTACTGCAGTATATGCCGCCCCCGCTGCTCGCCGCAGTATTCCATCCCACGGACGCGGAAACCATATTGGTAATGCAGCTTTTCATGACAAGTCCCGCACCGTAGTCGTAATAGGCCGGGTTCGTTGCGATGTTATACGTCAACGCACCGGCAATTGCGTTCGAGGTACACCCCGCCATATAGATACCGCCGCCGCTTCCGGCCGCTGCGATATTGCTCACCACAGCGCTGTTCACATACGTGTTGGTACAGTAAAAAAGGTAGATGCCGCCGCCCTCCCACGCGGAGTTCTTCGTGACATTCCCCGTTATGCTGTTCCCGTAACCGTAATCGAAATCTATGCCGCCGCCGACACTGTTGGATATCCGATTGGCGACGATGTTCCCGCTTACTACATTGAACCGCCCGCTGACAATATAAACGCCGCCGCCGGACGGAACACCCGTGGTATTGGTGACAACATTGCTTGCGATATGCGCGCTTATCGTATTACTGACGCTGTATATCGCGTACAGACCGGCACCGCCATAATCGTTCGCGCCGCTCACATTGGTATTATCGTGAATAATGCCGTCAATAATATTATTGGTGGCGTAATTGAGATGCACGCCGGCACCCGGGCACGCGCTGTTCTGATTCGATCGCACGGTCAGGGAGACCGCATTGCTCTGACAGCGGTCGATCGATACGCCGAGGGCAAATCGCTCGATGATGAGGTTCGACACGACGATATTTCGAGAACGGTTCGTGATGGTAACGCCGGTCCCCGTGCCCGCACCGGTGATGCGGAACGGCGATACATTATTCGTGCCGGTGACGACGAGATTTGTCTTGTTGTTTATCGATATTGCCGCAGCGGTGTTTGCAAGGATGAATACCGTATAATTGCTTCCCCATGCGTCGATCGCGGCCTGCACTGTTCCGTAAGAAAGACCGGTTGCAGAATTACTGGCAACTTGTGCGCGGAGTGACGCGGTAGAGAACATACCGAAAGCCAGCAATGCGCCGAAAAATGCCCGAAGGCACACTTCTCTCCCCGAACGGCGGCGGGACGGCAGCGTATTGAAAGCATTCCTGCTGAAGATCAAACGAACACTCCGTGAAAACGCTTGCACACTACCTCGACTTATATGTAACAAACAGCATATGAATAAGTGAACTCTTTCCCATAACAAGTGATGCTCATTTCCCATGCCGATCGCACTATTTTATATGGGGAAGACTATCACTTTCCCTAATGGATCGTGATAAGCGTGAATGTCATAATTATCGGATTTTTTACCGATAAAATACGCCAAATTATTGAAATTTTAACTGTTTTGTGCACAAACCTATGAGGAGTAAGCATAATTTTGACTGATAGATACTATTTCATATTGACAATAGATATTATTAGTACTATAATAGTATAATAAAAACTATGGCAAAGAAATTACCGAAGAACAGTCCTTTGACGACATTCGTCTACGATCATCTGAATAAACGCATCATCGAGGGATCGTTCGAGAACGGTGAATTGCCCACCGAGAACAGGCTTGTCGATGAATTGAAGGTGAGTAAAACAACGGTACGCCTTGCCGAGGCGCGGCTCATCGCCGAGAACAAGATCGTGAAGATACAGGGCAAAGGAACGTTCGTGAAAGGATTTGCCGCAACCGGCGCTGCCAGGAAGAATTTGTATATCATCGCGAACCCGCATTTCCGCATCGGAAAGCTCGAGTATTGGGATGCGGTATACGACGGCATCATCGACGCGCTTGATTATGAACGCTTTTCACTGAAGCTCCTCGTACCGCCGGAAGACAGTTCGCGGCAGCTCTCGTTCATGCTGCAGGAACGCATCATGAGCGACAACAGTGCTGTGATATTCTTCGGCGAATTCCCCGCGCTTGCGGGATATATCGCCGAGCGGCGCGAAACGCTCCCCATGGTGCGCATCGGCACCCCCAGTGCTGATATCATCGCATCGGTATCCGGCGACTCGGAAATGGAAATGCTCATTGCACTGAAATATCTCTTCGGGCTCGGGCACCGACGCATCGCTTTCATCGGCGGACACGGGGAGGATATCGGAAGCCGGATAAAGGCCCGGGTGCTCAGGGATTTTTCCGCGGCACATGATATGCCGTTCTCCGAAGAGCATATCATCTCTGCGGATTTCGCCTCATTCGATGCCCAGCTCGCAGCGGCAGAAACGCTCATATCGCTTCCCGCACGGCCGAGCGCCGTTATCTGCGTGAACGATCAGGCGGCGCAGGCGGTATGTGCTGCCATCAAGCGTACGCTCCGCATACCAATGGATATCAGCGTCATCGGCTGTGATGCGACGTCCGCATCGAGATTCGATCCCGTGCTCACGACGATCGATACACGCCCGCGCGAGGTCGGCGCACGAGCATTGGCAATGGCGGCATCGGCGCATGATGAAAATAATTTCTGGCTGCGAGCAGAGCGCATCACCCCACGACTTGCGGAAGGAAGATCGTGCGCCCCGAGAGCTGCATCCAATGCATAACAAGCGATACAAATCTATGAATACAGATATCAGGAGCAAACACATGATCCGTTCACTGCTTTCAATTTTCCTGCTTGCAGGCACGATCTCCGCTGGTGCACATGGTCTTTCTCCCGTCATCATGACGGTTGATGAGACCATCGCGATCAAACCCTGGGATCCGGGCATCATCGGCATTACGTTCGATCAGGCATCCGACCAGTCCCTCGTATCGAAGACCGATGCCGCTTCCTCGGTAAGCGCGCTGCGTGATGATATCCTTTCGCTCGTCCGCGGTTTTTCCATAGACCTTGCGCGGTGTACGGTACATACGACAACATCGATGCCCTGGAAGGACCGCATCGGCCCGCTCCGACAGCGTCCGCCGCAGAAATTAACGCCATGGGATACGCTCGGCCCGAAGGATTTCGGCATCGTTGAACAGCTGAACTATATCCGACATCTTGATAGAAGAGTAAAAATGGCATGGATCATAAATCCGCTCGATGACCCGAACGATGTGGCAGATCTTGCTGAATTCCTGTGCGTCGCTTCCACGGTGAAGCCGCGCGGGGCTGTCAATTGGGCGGCACGCAGGGCAGCGCTCGGTGTCATCGAACCATTCGATGTGGTCTGGGAACTCGGCAATGAATCGGACGGTTCCGAGAACTCGGAAAGATTCCCGAGCTTTCAATTCTATATCGAGCGATGTCAGCTTATGATACGAGCTGTTCGTTCCGTTTTGCCGAAGGCGAAGTTCGCCGCGCAGGCTTCAAGCATGCAAGGTCATGTGTATAAGCCGGAATATAAGGCAAAATACGGCGGGACGTGGGAAGAATTCCATCGCACGGTATTGCGCGAGATCGGTGATGATATCGACTATATCACAACCCACACCTATTTCGGCAAATCAGGCGGCGGCTATCTTCCCGGATCGTGGTGGGAGAATCGCCAGGACCGCATCATCAATGATATCAAGTCGATCACCGGCACCAACCGCATTAAGATCTATAACAGCGAGTACGGCGTGTGGCCGGAAAAACGTCCGGGGCAGACGACCTGGCAGCAGGAATGGTATGCGACACACTCCCTCGCCGGATGTCTCGCCGTCGGTGATTGGATCGTACGCAATATAAATAACCCCGATGTAGCCATCGCCACGATGCACTGCTTTACCAGCGGCCCGTGGGGCGTGTATAAGCATCGTACAACGATGAAACGGGTAAAACGGTACGATGCGCACCGTATCGCACCGGGCTCTTCGATCTTTTTACTATCATGAAACGCGATATCGCCGATGCCGTATCGGTCGCGCCCGTCAGGCTTTCCGGGGACAGGACGGACAGCAGAGCGAACGATGGAACACTTACCGTAAGTTGTATTAAAACCGTGAGCGGCCTCGTACTGTTCATTATCAATCAGGAGCCGGATGCGGAACGGGAGATCGTATTCACCGCGAAAGAACGATACACGCTCGATTCATGGCGATCGCTCAGCGGTAAAACGCTGGAATCCCATAACGAAGACACGCGGAAAGAGATCACGGTAGAAGAGCATAGCGGCGCAGAACATGCGTTCCAAAAAATATTCATTCCCGCAAAAAGCATCTGTGCTCTGTTCCTGAAAAAACGATAAGGAGAACATCATGAAGAGGGAGGCTGTCACATCGTGGGAGGTTTCATCGTGGGAGGGACTGCCGCGTTATGACGGCATCGTGAACGGAAGAAAAACGACGATCATCGTTCCGGAGAATTCCGATACGCGCTGGGCATGGCGCCCCGAGTTCTTCGGCGCATTCGCCAATGCCGACGTCGAACTCTGCCGCCGCGGGGTTACGCTCGCCTATATCGATATCGTCGATCATTACGGCTCGCCGAAAGGTTTGGCGCGCGGCGATGAGCTCTACCGCTTCATGACGAACGATCTCGGCATGAGCAAGACTCCCGCACTTATCGCGTTAAGCCGTGCGGGGCTCACCGCGTACCGCTGGGCGGCGCTTTACCCCGATCGAGTATCCTGTATCTATGCCGACGCACCGGTATGCGACATAAAAAGCTGGCCCGGCGGGAAGGGCACCGGCCCCGGAAGCCCCAATGACTGGCAGAAATGCCTTGCCGTATACGGCTTCACCGAAAGCGATGCATTATCGTTCCGTGAGAATCCGATCGACATCCTTGAGAAAATAGTCGCAGCAGAAATACCGCTCCTTCACGTCGCCGGCGATGCCGACGAAGTTGTACCGTTCGAAGAGAACACAAAGCTCCTCGTAGAGCGTGTGCGAACGCTCGGCGGCAGCATCGATCTTATCGTGAAGCCGGGGGTAAAACATCATCCGCACGGACTTACCGATCCGAGGCCGATAGTCGATTTTATCCTGAAGCATTGCCGCGCGGCATGATGCGTTCCTTGTAATCCCCATGGCAGCATGATAGAATCGCTCCCATGGAACGCGTCGACGATCATATCCTTATTATTTTCGGGGCGTCGGGCGATCTTACCGAACGAAAGCTCGTTCCCGCGCTCTTCGACCTCTTTGCCAAAAGGCTTCTTCCCGCGCGATTCGCCGTACTCGGCGTCGGGCGATCGCCGCTCACGACGGCATCCTTCCGGGAAAAGATGGCCCGTGCGCTGACGAATGCCGGTGCCGATGCACGTGCTTCGTTCCTGCCGCTCCTCAACTACATCTCGATGAACACCGAGGACATTGCCGCGTATGGCGCGCTCGCCGACGAGCTCACACGGCTTTCGACAACGGTCCGCATCGACTGCAATTATATCTTTTATCTCGCGGTGCCGCCCTCGCTTTCACGCATCGCCGCCCGGGGACTTGCCGATGCAAAGCTCAACCGCGACTGCCGCGAAGGCGCTTGGAAACGCATCGTCGTTGAAAAACCATTTGGACGCGATCTTGCTTCCGCGCGGGAGCTTGATCTCGAACTCAAGGAACATTTCCGCGAGGACCAGATATACCGCATCGATCATTACCTCGGCAAGGAGACGGTGCAGAACATACTCGTCACCCGTTTCGGCAACACCATCTATGAGCCCGTATGGAACCGGAACTTCATTGAACGCGTGGAGATAACATCCGCCGAGGACATCGGCGTCGAGGATCGCGGCGGGTATTACGAGGAAAGCGGAGCGCTTCGCGACATGGTGCAGAACCATCTCCTGCAGGTAGCGTCATTCGTGGCCATGGAACCGCCCGCACGCGCCGATGCATCATCGATACGCAATGAGACGATAAAGGTGTTCCGCTCGCTTCGGCCGATCACCGGTACGGATGTGTCCGCTTCTGTCGTGCGCGGACAATACACCGCATCGATGATAGCCGGTAAACGGGTCCTGGGATATCGCGAAGAAAAAGGTGTTGCCCCCGATTCGCGTACGGAAACGTTCGCCGCGCTCAAATTCTTCATCGATAATTGGCGCTGGCAGTCCGTACCGTTCTATCTGCGCACCGGCAAACGCCTCCCCACACGCGTTACCGAAGTGGCCGTCCATTTTAAAAGTGCGCCGCTCGCACTTTTCCCGAAAGCGGCGACCGGGATGCATGCGGGCAATCAGCTCATCATGCGCATTCAGCCCGATGAAGGCCTTCTCGTAAAATACAACATGAAGACGCCGGGCGACGGTTTCGCCATGCAGACGGTGAACATGGATTTCCATTACAGCGATCTTGCAAATGTCGATGTGTCGTCCGCATATGAACGCCTCCTGCTCGATGTCATGCAGGGTGATGCGACGCTCTACCTCCGCGGCGACGCCGTCGAGGCGACGTGGGAATTCATCGATCCGATATTGTCCGCGTTTGCAAAGGACCCGACAAAAAAGATATTCGGTTATCCTGCCGGGAGCTGGGGGCCGAAAGCAGCGGAAGAACTTATCGCGCCCAATGAATGGCGCTACCCGTGCAAGAACCTTGCCGAAGACGGCGAGGTCTGCGAGCTTTAGCGTACGCGCTTCTTCCCGCGCGCCTTCTCATAGGCAGCGATATGATCATCGACCGATGTACGTGCAACCGCATTACCGATGGCATCGAGCGAAACGTCATCGATCCGTTTGAACCGTATGCACGACTTTCCCATTGAGAGCTTTTTCCCCGCACGGGTGAAATCCCTCCTGAGCACCGTGAGCGCATCCTTGTCCGCATACACGTTCATGAGATACACCGCGATGTAGCCCTTCTGCGATGCGAGCGCCGCATACGGCACCGGTATATCCTTTTTACCGAGATAGCCATCGGGATACCGCGAGAGCGGGACAACATAGCCTATCATTCCGTACTGCATCATCTCCGCATAGCCTTTTGGGAGCCGATTTTTGATGACGGCGCGTATTGCAGACACCGCCTTCCGCCTGTCGGCTGGCAGCGATTCGAGATAATCCGCGACCGTGAGCGCTTTGCTTTGCATGTCACCTCACGGTATGAATATATGAAATAGTGCGCGAAAAGAGAAGAACATCTATTCCGCCGCTGTCGTTCAGCAGTGACGGATCGCTCCTCCGCTTCACCCTATCTTTATTTTCTTTCTGCGCGCGAAATATGATTCGATCGTGTCATAGAACACCGGCACGACGATAAGCGTGAGGAATGTCGATGTCAAAAGACCGCCGATGACGCCGACAGGCAATGCCTCGCGGCCCTTCGAGCCTTCGCTGAAACCGAGCGCGAGCGGGAGCATGCCGAATATCATGGCGAATGTCGTCATGAGAATGGGCCGAAGCCGCACGGGCCCTGCAGCGAGGAGCGCGTCGCGTACCGACAACCCGTCATCGCGTTTCTGATTGGTGAAATCGACGAGCAATATGGCGTTCTTCGCCACAAGGCCGAGCACGAGGAGGAGCCCGATGAAGCCGTACACATCGAGCGTGGTGCCGGTGATGAGAAGCGCCAGGAATGCGCCGATGATGGCGAGCGGCAGCGTCAACATGACATAGAACGGCTGTACGAAGGAGTTGTAAAGCGATGCAAGTATCATGTACATGAAAAGCACCGAGAGGAACATCGCCGTTATCATCTGCGTCTGCAGATCGGCGAACTGCTTCGCCTGACCGACGAATTCATACTTATACCCCGCGGGGAAAGCGATCTCTTTCTGTATCCGCTTCTCAATGCCGGCCTTTACGGTCGAAAAGGAATACCCTTTCGCGAGGTTCGCGCCGATGCGGACATAGCGCATGCGGTTCTCACGGCGTATCTCGAGCGGTCCGGACGAATAGGTGAACGTACAGACGGCGGACAGCGGTATCTTCCTTCCGTCACGCGCGGTGAGCACGAGATTCCTGAACGTATCGATGGAATTTCTGTTCTTCTCATCAAGCTGCACGATGATATCGTAATCCTTTTCGCCGTCGCGGAAGCTCGATGCCTTATATCCCTGGACAAGCGAACGGAGAAACCCGCCCACGTCCGCAGCTGTTACGCCCAGGCGTTCGGCCTTTACGCCGTCGATGCGCGCGATGAGCTCAGGCTTGCCGGGGCGGAAGCTCGAATCCACATCGATGGCCCCCGGCGTTTCAAGCACGATGCGCTTAAGCCGTATCGCAAGGTCCTCGAGCAGGGACAGCTCTTCGCCGCTGATATTTATCAGGATGGGCGATCCTTCATTGCCGCCGGCCATGCCCTGCTCCTGAAGCTTGAACATGACCTCGGTATCGAGATTCGTCCGTATGAACGATCGCACTATCTCCATCATCTGCTGCGTGGTCGTTTTCCTGTCCTTGAGCGGCTTCATGTTCACGAAAATGTTCCCGATATGCGAAGCCGACGATGACGTGAACGACGACGCCTCGCCGCCGACGATGGCATAGCAGGATTCGACGTCCCGTACCGAGAGAATGTGCTTCTCGATCTTTTTCATAATGCCGTCTATCGTGTTGATAGGCGCGCCGGGGTATGTCTCAAGCGATACGCTGAACGTGCCGCGGTCCTCGGACGCGAAAAAGCCTGTGCCGACGAAACGCGCCGCAATGACGGAGAGCACGATGAGCGCTGCGGTGAGGCCCACGACGGCTTTCTTATGATCGAGCGCCCAGCCGATTATCGTTCTGTACATTCCGCTCACTCGGTCATAGAACGCGTTCCATCCGCCGGTGATACGCTGAAAGAATTTGCCTGCGCTCGATGTGACCGCTTTTTTCCTTGATGATATCCAGTACGCGGAAAGCATGGGCGCCGTAGTGAATGCGTCAAGGAGCGATATCGCGAGCGCAAAGGCAATGGTAAGCCCGAACTGCTTGAAGAACTGGCCCACGACGCCGGAAAGGAATGATATCGGTATGAACACCGCCATGATGGCGAGCGTGGTCGATACGACGGCGAGCGCTACCTCGTTCGTGCCTTTGACGGCGGCGTCCTTCGGGCTTAAGCCCTTCTCAACATAGCGGAATATGTTCTCGCGCACCACGATGGAGTCGTCGATGAGGAGCCCGATAGCGAGCGAAAGCGCGAGGAGCGACATGGTATTGATGCCGAAGCCGGCGAGAAAAACAAAGAAGAACGCGCCGATGAGCGAGTTGGGGAGCGCGGCAGCGGTGATGAGCGTTGACCGGAAATTGCCGAGAAAGAGCCATACCACGATGACGGCAAGGAGTGCGCCGAGGAGAATATCTTCCTGCACGCCGCGAATGCTCCGCTCTATGAGACGCGATGAATCATTGACAAGGTCGAGCTTCACGTCCTCGGGGAGCTCCTGTGCGATCTCCTTCATCGCTTTGCGCACTTCTTCTGCCACCTGCACGGTGTTCGCCCCGCTCTGTTTGTAGAGCAGCATGAGCACCGCGCTTTCGCCGCCGACGCGCGCGCGCGTCTTCTCATCATCGATAGTGAACGCCACACCGGCGATATCCTTGAGCCGCACGATGCGCCCGCCGGCATTGATCGGTGTCGCCGCTATCTCATCGACGCTTGCGTACTTGCCGACCACGCGGACGACGATGTTCTTCGCCGTGCCTTTTATCTCGCCGGCAGGGACATTGACATTGCGGAGTTTTATGGCATTGATGATCTGATTGAACGATACCGAACGCGCCTCAAGGAGCGCCTTATCGACGGTGACGCGCACCACCCGCTCGCGTCCGCCCTGAATATCGATGGAGGCCATGCCGGGAAGCTGTTCAAGATGCGGCTTCACATCGTCGACGAGTATTTCGCGCAGACGCGCAAGATCGCGATCACCCTTGAGCGCAAGGTACATGATGGGCAGCTCATTGAGCGACACGCGCCGCATGATGGGTTCGAGTATGTCCGACGGGAGACGCGGGCGCACGAGCTGCATCTTCTCGCGCACTTTTATCTCGGCGTATTTTATGTCCACACCGAGCGAGAATTGCGCCACGATGACGGCAACGCCTTCCTTACAGATCGATCGCACAATATCGATGCCTTCAAGCGAAGAGAACTCGCTTTCGATCTCCTTCGCGACGAGATTCTCCGCTTCTTCCGCGGACGCCCCGGGGTACACGACGGTCACGATGAGGTTGGGGAGTTCCACGTTCGGGAGGAGATCGACGGGCAGACGCGAATAACCGATGACACCGAGCGTGATGAGCGAAGCGATTATCATCACGACGAGAACGGGGCGTTTTACGGCAAATTGGGCTATATTCATTGCCGGTCACTCACGCATGATAGACAAGAAGAGAGTGCACGGGGCTTTGGTCCCCGAGCCGTTGCCCCGAGCGTGTCGAGGTGGAAGTCGAGGGGAAGCCCCTTGTTCTTGTACGCACATTGCGTCTTCATTTCTTCATCGCCTTTATCGCAGCCCCGTCATAGAGCTTGAAGGCGCCGTCGGTCACTATCTCCATGCCGTCGGACAGTTCGCCGATGATCTCGGTCATCTCCCCGCGGGCATATCCCTTAAGCACCGTAAGCGCCTTTGCCTTTCCGTTGGTCATGATATACACATACACGCGGTCCTGACCGAGGAGCACCGCGCGCTCAGGGACCATATACGCATCATGCGCACCGGTATCGATCTCCGCCTTCACCGACATGCCGATGGTGAGCGGGAATACATTGTTCCTGTTCGTGTTCACCGCACGCACGATGACCGTGCCGGCAAGCGTATCCTTATCGACGAACGGCGTCACCGAATCGACCGTGCCGTCGACGCTTATATTCGTGTTCTGAAGCGATACGATGCGTGACACCTGGTCCTTTCGTATCACGGCGATATCGCTTTCACCCACGCTCACGACCACCTTCACGTTCGCGCTATTGGCGACCTCGGCGACAGCACGATCGGGCGATATGGCCGCCCCGCGGTCGACGAAATAGAGCCGTGTCACGATGCCGTCGATGGGGGACCTGACCGGCGCAGGGAGATAATCGTAGCCTACGATATCGCGGTTGATGAAAACAAGCGCATCGCCCTTTTTCACGGCCGCTCCTTCGCGCACGCCATTCCTGTCGAATTTTCCCGGCACGGAGGGATAGAGCTTTATCTGCGGGTCGCCCTCAACTATCCCCTGCAGTTCCATTATCTCACGCACGCTTTCCTTCGCTATCTTCGTTATGCCGACATTGTATTCGAGCGGCGGCACCCCGGCACGGCTTTTCGCGATGGAAAACCCGATCTGCACTATCATGATGAGGGCGAGCACTGTCACGGTGATGACAGCGCCGTCGGTCACGAGCGTACGTGTACCCAGCTGCTTCACCTCGCGCTTGAAGCACTTGATATCGCGCAGTGAGCGCACGAGCATGATCATATGCAAAAATGACACAGCGATAGTGCCGGCAGCCTTTATCGCGAAGACCGCAGCCGCTTTTGCCGCCCGAACGGCGAGCTTCACTGCCGCAAAGAACGCAATGGTGATGACATTCCATAGCCCCTGAAAGAATTCCAATACCGGACTTGCTTTTGCCATGCTAATGCTCCGCTTTCGTTTCGGCGTCGGGTATATCGGCAAGATTCCTGAACTCCTCTGCCTTGACGATGTAATTATAGAGTGCGTTCAGATAATTGAGCTTCGAGCGCATGAGCGCCACCTCCGCGTCGCGCAGGTCGATGTTCTTCGCAAGACCGTTGACGAAATTCTCCCGGGCGATGCGATAGCCCTCTTCCGCCTGCTTCACCGTGCGGTCCGCCGCCTCGATGATATCCTTATACTCATCAAGCGAGAGGTATATCGATTCGAGCTGAAGCCGAAATTGTTTTTCAATGGATTGCTGCGTTATCCTCTGTTTTTCGGCATCGGCCGAAGCCTGCTTGATATCGCTCACGTTCTTGAAATTATTATAAAGTGTCCACTGAAAGCCAATGCTGATGTCCCATGAATTCTGCCAGTTCTCCCATCGGAAATTATAATTGCTGAGCGAATAGACATTGTTCGCCGAGATCGATATCGTAGGGAAAAGCTGACTTACCGCTTTCCAGCGGCGACATTCAGATATCGTCGAGAGGCGTTCCTGTATCTCGCGGTCGTCATTGGAAATCCGGAAGCGTTTCTCCACCTCCGGGTAATCGATCTCTATCTTCCTGAACGAAAGTTCGCCCGCAAGTGCTATCGGTGCCGATAACTCCATGCCGATGAACGCCTTCAGCCGCTTGAGCGACATCTCGTATGCGTTCTTCATCGACTTCACGTTCGGTGCCGTGCTGTCCACCTCGATGCGCGAGCGCAGTACATCATAGCTCGACGCCTCGCCGCCCGCGAATTTCCTCTGATTGACGGCAAGCATTTCCTTCGCGCGCTTGAGCGATTCTTCCTGTATGCGATGACTTTCCTGCGATACGAGGGCGCCGTAAAAAGCACTGATCGTATCAGCCTTCAGCTTTTCACCCGCTTTCTTCAGTTTTACTTTTGCTATACGCAGCTGCTCTTCCTGTATCTTAAGCTCCAGCGAAAGCCTGCCGAAGGTGAAGAGGGGCTGATTGACCGACATCTGTGCGGTATACGGCTGCCGCGTGCTCATCTCGAACGAACCCATCATCGGGATGGTCACGAGCGCGCCGCGTGTTGAAGCAAGATACCCGCCGCTTGCCGTCACTGTCGGACCGAAATCCGCTGTGGCTTTCTGGAATTGCGCCTCGGCGATCTCGACATCGAGCCTGGCAATGCGATGATCGTCATTGTTCGTAAGGGCAACGCGATAGCAGTCATCGAATGAGAGCGTCCGTGTCTCTGCGGTAAGCGCGACCGCTGCGATAGCGAATAGAACGAGCTTTTTCATCAGAAGTAATTCCTCCACCCGAAGCCGATCTTCAGCGCCATGAAGCCGTCGGCAAGGAAATCGGGTTTCGGGTAGAACGACAATGCCGCGCGGAGCGACAGTATCGAATTGTTGACGAACTCATAGCAGACGGCGGCACCGACCGAGGTGAAGAAACCGTTCCACGAAATATCGGAATGCGTCGTACCGACATGATTATGCCGGTTGTTGAAGGCGATGCCCGCCTCCGCGAATACCTGCGGGCGAAATGTCCAATTCGGGAGCGGATTAACGGCAACACCGGCGTATAACGGGAGGAACGAAAAATACTGCTGCACATCGTTGGTGACGATGAAGATAGAGAACCCCAGCCCTGCGTAGACATCGACCCAGGGTATTATCGTAGCCCCCACAACACCGTCGATGGATACCGTATCGTAGATATTCGTCGAAGCGCTCTTTATCGAGGACGGCGAAAGCATGGTCTGATAGGCCACGGAAAAGCCGGTGAATATCATCTTATCGGCTGCGGCAAGCAATGCGGCATGCGCTGCCGTAAGGACAAGGAGCACTATCGCGCGTTTCATCGTTCGCTCACCTTCTCGAAAAGTTCGCGTATCTCGCGTACGAGCGTAAGAAGTTTCTGCCGCTCGGACCTATCGTATCGTTTCATGAGCATTTCCATATAGTTCGCCGCCTTCGAGGAATGGTCCTCATAGACGCGCTTACCCTTCTGCGTAAGGGCGACGCGTACCACACGGCGGTCTTCCGTACCATGGATCCGCGATACATAACCGAGCCGCTCAAGTTTCTTTACCATAGCGCTCGCCGTCGGCGCCTTCACATTGCCGTACGCAGCAATATCCCCCACGGTCGATGGCCCCGTCTTTGAAAGCATGACGAGGATCTGCATGTCGGACATCGTCAGGTCGGAGGTGTGCGCGGAGAACATCATCGGGGCGTACTTCCTGCTCCGGAACGTCTTAATGATCGCTTCGACGTGTTCGATGATCTCGCGGTTAATGGTGTTCATTTGATTCGCTTATACGAATAGTTAGGTGAACGTAAATATATGCAACATCGAAAAAAAGTCAAGCGGCAGCACTATCCACTATCCACGCATAAGGGAGGGAAGAAAACCACTGAGGTCACAGAGAAAATGCCGAGAGGAAACGAAAAAAAATCACCTGTTGGGTAAAGATCAATCCCCGCAATTTCTCTGTGTTCTCCTGCTTTTTCTCTGTGGTTGCATTTCTCTTAACATGATGAATTGGGACTATGCAGGTTGTATACCTGTCGACACCATGCTACAATGACGCATGCGCTTGCAGGTTTCCATCATACTTTACGGCGATACGCGCTGCGTTCCTTCGTGGGCGGTCGATGAAACGGGGAGCGGGTATCATCGCCTCTATCACATCTACGACGGCGGATGCACGTTCTCAATGAATGGGAAGGATACGCATCTCTCGAAGGGGCTCTATCTCCTGCCGTCGCAGCGCGCGTATACGCTTTCGCATGATCGGCGCGATCCATTGACATGCCGCTGGTTCCACATCACGATATCCCCGCCGATAATAAGCCCGCTCGTACGCATCCCGATACGCGGGGCGATATCGTCCATGCTGGCATCGATCTCCGAGGTGATGCGGACCAGGATAACGGATGCACTCCCGTCGCTTATCGAAGCACTTATCACGGTCATACGCTCCGAAGGCCATATCGATAGTATTTCCGACGAGCGGCTTGCACGCGTACTTGCAGCCGTACACGATGACATGACATCTTCCAACGAGCGCCTTGCCGCCATCGCGGGATTAAGCCGCGAATATTTCATACGCCTGTTCGAAAAGACCTTCTCGATGACGCCGCAGGACTACATCGCAGAGCTGCGCATCGTCCGCGCGAAAGGGCTTATCGCTTCGGGCGAAAAGATCGTGTCAGTCGCGGCGGCGGTCGGATTCTCCGATGACAAAGCGTTCTCGCGTTTCTTCAAGGCGCGCACCGGCATGAAGCCTACGGCGTATCGCAGCGTTCGACAGCCGTAACGTTCATTCGTCGTATTCGATATAGACCGGGCTTTCACCGACAGCATAGACGCCGCGCGCCGATCCCGCGATGATAATGCCCATGTGATCGGTGATGCGCGCAGGCGAATCCTGCCGGGGCAGCGGACAGGACACCGCGGCGGGACCGTCCGCCCACGCAGCAATGACAGCGATCGTGCCGCGCTTGAAATGATAAAACGATGCGCCGCTGCGATACTCATCGCGCATGAAAACAGCATTGCCGAGCATGCGCACAAGCACTGCATAGGCGACATAGCCCTGTTTCGGCGTATAGTCGGCGTGGAGCAGCCCGAAATTCTGCTCTGAATCGTTCGGGTCAGTGCCGTCATCGACAAGGTCGTACCAGAAACAGGTGCCGATGTTCGGGAGCGAGAGCGCCTTTACGTAGAGGAGCACGAGGTATTCCGCCGCACGCTCCTTCGTCATGAAACTCCGCGTCGGCGTACCCATCTCGGTGAACCACATCGGAACGTTCTCGTCCCCGTTCGCGCGCAGCACATCGCGTATCGACGATGGCATGAAGACTAATTTATCGACGACGGCGCGGTTCGATGTTTCGGTCGCGGGAGCGGTGTAGGGATGATACGCAGCGATATCGAACGGCCGCGGTGTGCGCTCGTACAATGCCTTGACGAAGAGCGCTTCGTGCGTTTTCGGGTGATCGACCACCCAGTATTTCGGGGAGAACCCGGCGATCATGACGGACAGTGACGGATCGACCCTCTTGATCACCGCATGTGCCGAGGAAAGGAGCGCGGCGTATGACGCTGCATCGGGGTACGGTTTCCAGAATCCGAGGCCGTTGGGTTCATTCCATATCTCCCAGACCGGACACGATCTTTTATAGCGTTCCACCATTGCCGCAATATAGCGTTCCCATGCATCGATGCGCGGCATGGCGCTTTTTCTGTCCGCGGGGGACACTTCCGGCCCCGCTGTCGATGCCCACGCCGTACCATATGCGGCGATGGGGAGCACGCGTACGGAGCGCTTCGCCGTTTCCGCGATTATCGTGTCGAATCGTTCCCATCGGAGATCGCCCTCCGATGGCTCTATCATATCCCAGAGAAAACCCTCGCGTACCCAGTTCGCACCCATGCGCGAGAGGATATCGAGCCTGAGCGAAAGTTCCTCGGGCGGCAAGCGCTTGAGATGCGCCACCACGCCGAAATTATTGCGCGATGGCGATACGGGCGGCATGACAGCGGCGGTCAGCGATGCCGCTGCGAGCTCTTCGTGCCCGTTCTCAAGCCTCGCGTCACAGATGAAATAGCCTTCCGTTTCCGGCGTGAAGACTATTGGAACGTTCGCCGACGTACTGCCTGGGGCGAGCGTCTGGCGTATCGCCGATATCTCCCTGCCGCGATGATCGCGCAATGCGCACACGAACGTAAGTCCGTCGTGACGATCGGCGATGCGTACCCCGGCATCGAGGGCTATCGTCCCGCCGCGCACGATGACGGTCGTCGGTATTCTCTTCGTAAGCGTTATCATCGCCCCGCTCACCGGTTCCACGGTCACCGGCGCTTTCATAATGCCGCCGCGCCGTCCGTCATTGCCGTCGAACACGCGGATGGCAATGGAGTTCTCCGCACCGAAACGGATACGCTCGGGTGCGAGCACGTATTCCCGCGGAGCGGCGGTTGCATCCTTGAAGGCGGGAGGGAATGCGCCCGTGCTCCCGATGATATCGCCGTTCATGTACGCTTCATCCGCTTTCGATACGCCGCCGATACGAAGCACAAGCGTTCTGCCGCGCCAGGTTTCGGGTATGGTCACCGTGCGGCGATACCAGGCGAAGCCTTCCACATCGGGATACCCCTCGTTCTCCCAGAGAGCCGGAACACGTATCTGTTTCCACGCACTGTCATCCAAGCGTTCGGAAGCGCGCGCCGCATCGTCGCCGGGGGCGAAGCGCCAGTGGCCCTCGAGCGATATGGTGTCCGAACCGGCCGGCGCAAGCGTGATGTCGTCGAACCATGCAGTACCCTCCTTCATGATGATACAGCGTACGACGGCGCGTGTGTCCTTCGATATATCGATGTCGGCGGTGATGCGTTTCCATATGTGCGTTCCGCTCACGATGGGGCAGGCGCCCAATGACCCCGTGTCGCTCTCAAGCTTGATCGATACCGACGATGCGCTCTCGGTACGCACCCATCCGGAAAGCCGATATGCCCCGCGGGGGATAGCGGATAATCGCTGCGACCAGGTTGCAACATTGCCATTGCTCACCGTCATCTGTGCCGCGCGGCTCCCGCCGTGTGCGTCACGGGACACGACACGCATAACATCCTTCGTCTTCGCCCAGCCGCTCCATTCCTTGTCACCCGATTCAAAATCGCCGTTCACGAGGAGCGATGCCTGTAATGGGTACGATACGATCAATGCTGTCCCGAACACGCAGCACCATGCCATGAATGACCTCATCATAGTCTCTCCGCTATTGTTCTTGGATGCGCATCATACCCGATAATTATATCCGCAGGCATATTCCATGCAAGTATACCAATGACAATTTCTGGTAGCGGGTTGACCATGAGCCGCCGAACGCCATGTCATTCCCGGCTACCATATTGTCATTTCGAGCGGTTCTATTACCGGATACGCGTTCGTATTATTGCTGCACACAATGACGCGGAGGCGCACATGGAACCGATACCATCGTCCGAGAGAACGATACTTCGGGAGCTCGGCAGGAGAAAGGCGGAGATAGGCGGGCTTCCTGTGCAGAAGGATACGGCCGAGCTCTGGCGGCGATTGAACGATCTTGAACATGTCCGCCCGCTCGTATGGATAAATGAGATCCCCTGGCATGAGCTTGCGGCGAATAACGAGGCGCTTCGCATTCGATGCACGCATTCCCTCGCTTCTGCCGTGGAACGTTCGCTTCGGCAGGAACTCTATCAATGGGATCATTTCCGATGTGATATGGTCGTTGAGCCGGTGATCTATAGCGGCATTGTCGGCGGGCCGTCATCGAGCTACGCGGATTACGGCATTACTGAAAAACTGGCGCGCGCCGACGGCGGGTATGATGTGGGGTATATCCCTGTCATCCAATCCGAAGCGGACGCCGACGCGATTCGCACGCCGAAGGTGTGGTTCGACAGGGAAGCGACCGAAGATAAATTCAGGGTGCTCGCGGAAGTTTTTGACGGCGTTCTGCCGGTGAAAGAACGCGGCATTGTCCATCAATGGCATTCACCGTGGGACCAGATAATACACTGGTACGGCATCGAACAGCTCTACACGGACATGTACGAACGCCCCGCGCTCGTGCACCGCATACTCGCAAACTTCACGAAAGCATTGACCGCCGTGCTCGATGAGCAGGAGGCACTCGGCATGCTCGATGTCGGCAACGGGAATTACCGTATCGGGTCGGGCGGGCTCGGCATTTCCGATGCATTGCCCGCGTCGAAGAACGGCACCCCGATATCGGCGCATATGCAGTGGGGCTGCTCGACAGCGCAGATATTCTCCGAGGTATCCCCCGCCATGCACGAGGAATTCTCGCTGCAGTACGAGCTGCCGATACTGAAGCGTTTCGGCCTTACCTACTACGGCTGCTGCGAGCCCTTACATCGCAAGATAGACATCTTAAAGAAGATACCCAATCTGAGGAAGATATCGATGAGCCCGTGGGTGAATATCGACGAGGCGGCGCAACGCATCGGTCGCGATTATGTGTTCTCGCTCAAGCCCTCGCCGGCACTTCTTGCCACCGATCGATTTGATGCTGCCGCAGCACACGATGATCTTGCGATGAAACTTGAAAGAACAAAAGCGTGTACTGTTGAAGTGATACTGAAAGATGTCACCACTATCCGAGGCGATGCGCGTCGGCTGGACGACTGGGCGAAGATAGCATCGTCGCTTGCTGCCGCGTAAATATCGGAATTATTGCTTTTCCTCACCTGCTCTGATATACTCGGTGCGTCATCGATACGAACGCAAAGGAGCACCGCATGTCAGTTTCCGTCGACTATAATGCCGCAAAGAAATTCCTTGCCGCACATGAGCTTGCCAATCTCGCTGCCGGCGCCGCACAGGCGAATGAGCTTCTCCATACGGGAAAAGGCGCAGGGAACGATTTTCTCGGCTGGGTAGGGCTTCCCTCGGCAGCAAAGGGCAATGCCGCTTCCGTAAAGAAGATCGCTTCTGAAATGAAAAATAACGCCGAGGTCATCGTCGTCGTCGGCATCGGCGGTTCGTATCTCGGTGCACGCGCCGTCATCGATGCGTTCTCGGGCAGTTTCGTGTCGGCATCGGCGAAAAAGGGCGCGCCGACGGTGATATATGCCGGCAATAATCTGAGCGGGCAATATCATATGGATGTGCTTCGCTTTCTCGAAGGAAAGGATTTCTATGTGAACGTCATATCGAAAAGCGGAACCACTACCGAGCCCGCGATAGCGTTCCGCATCCTGAAGGAATATACCGAGAAGCGTTACGGTGCCAAGGCATCCGAGCGCATCATCGCCACGACGGACAAGGCGAAGGGCGCATTGAGGAAGCTCGCTGACGAAAAGAAATACCGCACCTTCGTGATACCCGATGATGTCGGGGGACGCTATTCGGTATTGACGCCGGTAGGGCTCCTTCCCATCGCTGCGGCCGGCATCGATATCGACGGATTGCTCGACGGGGCAGTATCGATGGAGCAGCAGACGAAGGACGGTTCTCTCGAAAAGAACCCAGCGGCACTGTACGCAGCGCTCCGCAATGCGCTCTATGCAAAAGGGTACACGACCGAGATCATGGTCAATTATCTCCCGCGCATGCACTTCATCGCTGAATGGTGGAAACAGCTCTACGGCGAGAGCGAAGGCAAGGACAATAAAGGCATATTCCCCGCATCGATAGATCTCACCACGGACCTGCATTCCCTCGGCCAGTACGTGCAGGAAGGCCGGCGCACTCTTTTCGAATCGGTCATCGCTGTTAACACAGAATCGGAAGATGTTGTCATGAGATCGCAATCCGATGATGCCGATGGCCTCAATTATCTCGCCGGAAAGAACATGCATGAGATAAACAGCACCGCGCGTACGGCCACCATGCTCGCACACGTCGATGGCGGCGTGCCCAATATCGTCGTATCGCTCGATGCGGTAAGCCCCTTCACCATGGGTGAGCTCATCTATTTCTACGAGAAAGCCTGCGGGATAAGCGGCTATATGCTCGGCGTCAATCCCTTCGATCAGCCCGGCGTGGAAGCGTACAAGAAGAACATGTTCGCGCTCCTCGGGAAAAAAGGATACGAGAAGGAACGCGAGGCGCTCTCGAAGCGGCTGTAATCACCCGCATGGACTGGTCGTTCATATCCGGAAAGATAGCCCCGCTCATCGAGGAATCGATACGGGTACCGCTCATCGAGCCGGGGATGAACGCGAATTTTTCCGACGGATTCATCGCGAAAAAGACCGTGCCATGCAGCATCATCGCGCAGGCATACGACGGGAAATTCGGCATTCAGCTTGAAGACCGCGAAATGATCAAGACCGAAGCCGGCGGCGCATACATCGTCGGTGCGAACAGTGCGCTCACGATAGGCCATTATGCCGAGGGCAGCTCCGACGGCATCATGAAAGGCCGCTGGGTGCATATACACTTCACCGTGTTCGGCACGCTCGATCTTCTATCGCTGTTCGATATGCCGCTCACCGTCCCGAAGGACACGGCGGACCGGTTCGGTGATATCATTCAGACAATGCTCGACAGCCGTGATACACCGTTGATGCCGATAGCAAGAACGGCGGCGCGCAATGCAAGTGCATTCCGCATATTGGAGATACTCTGCTCACTGTCCCGCCCCTCGCCGACGGCCTCGGTCATCATGCGTCACTCCGCTGCGCTCGCGCCGGCGTTAAGCTTCATCCGCAGCGAGCTGCATGGTCATATCGAAGTGAAGGACATCGCGGGATCAGCGGGGCTTTCGCCGTCGCATCTGCATACGCTCTTTCGCGAGACCGTCGGCGTTCCGCCGATGGAATATGTCAAGGAATTGCGATTGACCGAAACGCGTTACCGCGTGGCCACCACCGATACGACGCTCGCCGAGATCGCGCGCTCGGCGGGGTTCGCCGACCAATTCCATTTCAGCCGCTCGTTCAAGGAACGCTTCGGCGTAACGCCGTCCGCGTACCGGAAGCAATACGCCGACACGATGTGAGATGACGGAGCGGCATCAAAGAGAAGCGAGGACTGTTCTTCATTGAACGATCGCCGCACTACCGTTCGTAGACAAGCAGCTCCTGATAATAATCCTTGAAGCACTGGACGTTCTCCGGCTTCTTGCCCCCGCCGCCCATGTACATCATGATGGACGGGTATTTCTCGTTCAACTCCCGGAGCTTTTTCAGCTCGGCGTATATATCCTCCGGCGTACCGACATCGATGTTCTGATTGCTCGTTTTCACGCGGTATATCATCTTCGTTCCGCCGGCGCGCATCACATCCTCCGGGTCCATCGATGAACTTTCGATGAACAATCCGTCAGGACCGGTTTTGATGATATCGTCGATGACCGGGAAATAATTCCCGTCGGAGATATAGAGCACTTTTTTTCCGAGCGCATGTACGGCACTGAAGAACCGTGCATACCAGGGGAATACGTATTCGCGAAGATAATCGGGGCTCAGGATGACACTCTTGGTGCTGGCAATATCATCATGGATGTTGATGAGCTTGACACTGTCGAGCGAACACCAGCCCTTGATGACGGCAAGCGTCGCTTCGCCGAAGCTGTCGAGGACGCGCCCGAATTTCGGCGCATCGAGCGCGGAGGCGAGGAGGAACGGCTCCCAATCGAATTCCAGCGTCGCCCGCGTGATCAGCGTTCCGTAGTGCAGAGGGGTGACAAAACCGCTCCCGTCACGCGATGATACGACGGCAGACATCTCCCCTGTCATGCGTGCATCGACGGTCTCCGCGGCGAAACGTTCGAGCGGCACGTTGAGCACATCGTTGTAATCCTTATAGAGCTCGGGGTTGCCCTGCCGCCAATTGCCGCCATCGATCGTCGTTTTCGTACGGCCATCCTTCCAGACGAACACTTCACCCTCTTTGACAAGCTCCGGTTCGCCGAGATGATATTTTTCCGTGTTATATTCCACCTGATGATAGTCCCCGGGTACGGGTATCCTGTCGGGGCGTTCAAAACGAAGGAGCTTTTCCATGCGCTCATACTTCTTCCTGAGCTCTTCGGTCATCGTCCCGGCGGCTTCAGCGTGAGACTTTGCAGGTGCCATGATGTACTCCTTGTCGGTCCCGGTATTCTTCATCGTTCACGTCAATAGTATCAGCGGATGCCGGACCGGACAATGAACGGAACGGACACATGAGTGAACAGAACGGACAGTACCGGCACGGCGTCAGCCGTCGATGTCCTTCATGCGGGCACGGTATTCCTCCGGCGTCATGGCGAACGTGCGCTTGAACATCCGGAAGAAATAGTTCACATTGTCGAACCCGAGCCGGGATGCGATCGTCGCTATCGGAAGCCCGCCTGCCAGGAGCACACGGGCGCGCTGCATCCTCCTATTATTGATATACGATACGCAGGTCATCCCATGGAAGTGCCGGAACAGCCGCTGTATCTTTTTCTTCGGGAGCGAAAGTTCCCGCTCAATGGCGTCCATGGAAATAGCATCGCCAAAACGGCGTTCGATAAGTCCTTCGATAGCGGATATCAGTTCCCCATCACGGTGCGGCGCCTTCGTACGGACCGACGTGCCGCGCCGCCCGCGCACGACTGCAGCCGGCACACGCGCGCGCAGAATGAGGTATAAAAAATTCTTGAAAAGACTTTCGCAGTAGGCGATGGAGAAATCGCCGGCGGCTTCGCCGCTGTCGGCGTCTATCCTCATCGCTTCGCTGTCAAGGTTCTCGAGGATATTACCCGCTTCCTTCGACATTGCACGTGTGTGACAGGTGAACGGGAAGGCGGCATCTATCTTCCGGTAGTCGGCCCTATCGACGGCGCTCTCGCTCTGCTGCATGCCGAGATACATCACCTGCATGCGCGTCATCGAGCGGGATTCCCCCCATCGATGCGGTATGCCGGGGGCAAGGAGGATGACCGTACCGGGGACATATCGTATCGGTGTACGCTCCGCATAATATGTGCCGGTGCCCTCGCGAATGACGATAAGTTCATAGAGCGGATCGTGGATATGTCTATCCAAACCGGGTCCCGGTCTTCTGAGGAGCGTGTAATACTCGAACAGATGCACGGTGAACGAGCCGAGCGTAACGGGCGGCATATTGGCTGCGAGCGTCATCTGGCAGTGATTACGCCGTACATATCCCTTCTTCCCGTGCACCGACGACGTAAGGAACGTATCGATCGGTCTTCCCAGATGATGTGTCGGCTTATGCATACGAGTCTTCTCATCCCTCCGCTAAGGGATACATCGGATCGCGTGAAAAAACAATAGGTGCCGGACGCTGAATTCCCTTGTTATTTTATCGGGGTGTGTTAGAATACCGCCATTACTCAACCAAGGAGCATGATATGAAGCGTGTACTCCTCGCCTTCCTCTTCCCCATCCTGTTCGCCGCTGTGGCGTCCGGCGCAAAGCCGAGCGCATCGGTGCTTACAAAAGCGAGCAATGACATGATGACCGGATTCAAATTATATGAAGAAAAACGGGATTATGCCGCGGCACGAAAGCATCTTGAAGCGGCGTATGATGCCGGCCTTCGCAACGGGACGCTGGTGTTCCGCCTCGGATACTGCAAGGAAAAAGCCTCCGGCGATAAAACATCGGCCAAGGAGCTCTACAAGGAATCGCTTGCATTGTTCAAAGCGAACCCTGCTGACGCGGAAAATTACAAGAAAGCGTATTATAATTACGGGGTACTCTATTATGAACTCGTCAATAAGACGCCGGATGTGGAAGACAAGATAAAACTGCTCATGACCGCCAAGCGCATCTGGGACGAAGCGCTCGCCGTCCATTCGAACAACGAATACGTGCTCGATTACTATCCGAAGCTTGAGACCGATCTTAAGCGGCTGGAAAAGAACCGGCATTCACGGTAAGGGGCGATAATAGCTGATGAAAGGTTGGTTCGTCGGGCTCCTGCTTGCCATTGTCATCGGCGTTTTCGGCATCACCGTCATTTCCGTCTGGACCGTTGCGACACATGCCCGTATTCTCACGCTTGAGGAACGTACGGAAGATACCTTCGTTACGGTGGTGACCGCGTATCAGAAGCGTATCGACGGCCTGCCCCGTTTCATCCAGACCGTGCGGTCGTTCCCCACCCTGGAAAAAGAGCCCATCGCCGCTCTGCTCGAGGCATATGCAAAGACGACAAATGCCGATGCGGGAGCGGTGACGCTCGGTAAACCCATGTCGCTGCGCGATTTCATCATGGAGCAGAACGCCCTCTCCTTTTCGCTCTACCGGCTCATCACGGTCATTGAACGCCATCTTGAAATAAAAAAGACCGAGCCGTACCTTATCGTCCGTGCTGAGCTGCGCGCACAGGATGAACAGATAGCTGCCGCCATCACGCGTTTCAATACCGAAGCCATTGAATACAATAACCGCGTCGGGCGCATCCCGTCGGGCATCATCGCCGGTTTCATGGGCAAGTTCAAAAAACCGTACTTCGAGTTCGGCAAGGACCAGAAAGCCCCCGTCATCGTGCGGCTGGACTGACGCGAATGAAAGAACCCATCGACCGGGCACTGCGCTCCATCGTCATACGCGGGCTGAACTGGCGCCTCGGCGATTCGCTCATGACCACGCCGTACATAGCCGCGGTGCGGGAATTGTTCCCGAACGCCCGCATTACGCTCATCATCCCGCCGCGTGTCGCGCGTGTGTTCGAAGGAAATCCCGCCATCGACGAGGTCATATGCTATGACACGGAGACGACGCATCGCTCCGTCATCTCCCGCATACGCTTCGGCCTCATGCTGCGTAAAAGAAAATTCGATGCGGCCTTTCTCCTGCAGCGTGCCATCGAAGCGGCCATCATCATGCGCATTGCCGGAGTCCCGATGCGCCTCGGGTACGCAAGCGATAACCGCGGTTTTCTCCTCACGCACCCGATAGCCGAGGATGAATGGTCTCTGGCAAAAGCAACGTATCATCAGATCGATTATTATATGAAGATGCTCTCGGCATACTTCGCGCTCCCCGGAACATCATATCCCCTGTCTATAGCCCCCCTGCCGCGCGACCGCGATTCCGCGCGGAAAAAGCTTGCCGGGATGGGCATCGATATCGATGCTGACGATTATCTCATCATCGGCCCCGGGACATCGTACGGGGTGGCCCGATTGTGGGGAATGGAGAATTGGCGCGCGCTCATTACCAGACTTGCCGCCGAGCGCCCGTCGCTCAAGTTCATCGTCATCGGCGCCGAGCACGACACGGAGCATTGGGCGGCACTTGACGGCGTGCCGAACACGGTCAATCTCGTCGGCAAGACCGATATCGGCGAGCTCATCGCGCTCATGGCGACATGCCGATGCGTCGTCACCATCGACAATGGGAATACCCACCTCGCCTGCGCGCTCAACAAACCGCTCGTCGTGCTGTTCGGAACGGCGAACCCGCTCATCACCGGGCCGTATCACCGCATCGAGGATGTCATCTATAAGAAGCCGTACTGCTCACCCTGCTGGGACAGAATATGCCGCGAAGGGCATCACAAATGCATGAAGGATATCACGGTCGATGATGTGCTCGAAAAGGTCCGGGAACGGATCGATAGTAACTATCATCAGCGATAGATATGTGCTCAGTCATTCCTGCCCATATTGAGCTGCTTCTGCATGCGTTCGCCTTTCTTCATCTCCGCCTGCATCTTGCCGTAATCCATCTCGCGTTTTGCGCGGAACGCCGAAAGCGCTTCGGTCTGCTTTTCGATGTTCTTATCCTCGTCCTTCGTTTTCTGTTTCGCCATGGCCGCGGAATCATCGAGAATGCCGCGGCTTCGTACGTACGGGGTGAGGAGTTCCGAGAGCTTGAACGCTGCACCGTCGTCGATGATGCCGTCACCGCCGGCAGCATCGTAGCCGAAAAGATCGGCCACACCCTCGACGTTCTTCTCGAGCTGCTCGATGAACAGTTTCTCATCGATGATGAGATACCCCTTCCTCACCGTTTCCCAGTCGCTGCCCGGCTTCCCGGCTGAAACGCCTATCTGTGCGAGGAGGGAAAGCTCGCGCTGTAATCGCGTCGGGTACGGCACAATGACGGCATCCTTCGTTTTCTGACGCACATTATTGACGCTGAACACGCCGGTAAAAATGCCGCGCATGGATATACGCCGCCGAAGCTCGGTCTCGGTCGTTTCATCGTCATGGTCGATACCCAGGCGCTCAGCGAGCGCTGACAGATCGCTTTTTTTCATATCGTCGATGCCGCTCAGTGCGCTTTCCCCGGGCGGCGAGGATGTCGTATTATTGAGCGTGAGCATCGCATTATTATATGCCTTGATGAAGTCGACGATGCGCCCGACGATGACC
>JBBTBY010000163.1 GCA_038043445.1 Spirochaetota bacterium | reverse complement strand
GCGCCGCCGCCACGGAGAACATACTCCTCGCCGCCAGGTATTACGGCCTCGGGTCCTGCTGGGTAGCGGGCGACAAGAAGGACTATGCGAACACCATACGCGATCTTTGCCGGGCACCGTCGACACTGCGGCTCATCAGCCTTATCGCGGTCGGATATCCCGAAAGCGATAAGCTTTTCCGTGAGAAATCGATACGCAACCCGCAGTTCAGCGTCATCTGACAGGGAACGTCCTTTTCACTGAAATCCACGGTGAAATCCATCTTTCATTGCATTTTTTCTTCAATAATGATAATATCGTCCGCGCGTACGTCATTAACGGTATCACCGGGAAATGATATTTTCTCATTCTGCTATCGTTATTGAGATACAATAATACACTTAACACGTAAGGAGCTACGGTATGCCAAAGTATGTCTATTCCTTCGGCGGCGGAAAAGCCGATGGGAACGAAAGCATGAAGAATCTCTTGGGCGGCAAGGGTGCCAATCTCGCCGAAATGGCGGGCCACCCGAAGCTTCGCCTGCCGGTGCCGCCGGGATTCACTATCACCACCGATGTGTGCACCCATTATTACAAAAATGGCCGCAAATACCCGCCGGAACTGAAGAATCAGGTTGAAAAAGCCCTTGTCCAGGTCGAGAAGATCATGGGCAAGAAGTTCGGCGACGCATCCAATCCCCTCCTCGTTTCCGTGCGCTCCGGCGCCCGCAAATCGATGCCGGGCATGATGGACACTGTCCTCAACGTGGGTCTCAACGACACGACGGTTCAGGGCATAATCAAGCTGACCAATAATCCCCGTTTCGCCTACGACGCATACCGCCGGCTCGTCATGATGTATGCGGACGTCGTTATGGAAAAAGCCGCCGGTCTCGAACCCGCACGCGGCAAGGGCATTCGCAAATTGATGGACGAACGCCTCGGAGAACTCAAACATTCCAAAGGCTATAAGCTCGATACCGACATCACAGCCGAAGAGCTCAAAGCCCTTGTCGTCGAATTCAAAGACATGGTGAAGAAAGAACTCGGCAAACCCTTCCCGGAAAAACCGGAAGATCAGCTCTGGGGCGGCGTCGGCGCCGTGTTCGCGAGCTGGAACGGCAAACGTGCTGTCGAGTACCGCCGCATTGAGCGCATACCCGACGAGTGGGGAACCGCCGTCAACGTGCAATCGATGGTGTTCGGCAATATGGGCGACGATTCGGCCACCGGTGTCGCGTTCACACGCAATCCCGGCAACGGCGAAGGCAGCTTCTACGGCGAATACCTCATCAACGCGCAGGGCGAAGATGTGGTCGCCGGGATACGCACACCCGCCCCTATCAATGATTATTCGAAGAACGACCAGAGCCGCAATCTTCCGACGCTTGAGAAGATCATGGCCCCCTGCTACAAGGAACTGAACGATATTCAGAAGCGCCTCGAGAACCATTATCGCGACATGCAGGACATAGAGTTCACCATTGAAAAAGGCAAACTCTTCATGCTCCAGTGCCGCAATGGCAAGCGCAACGGCACGGCCGCTGTTCGCATGGCCGTCGATATGTACAAGGAAAAATTCATCGACGCGGAAACCGCCATCATGCGTGTTCCCCCGCAGCAGCTCGTCGAGCTCCTCCTCCCGATGAACGATCCGAAGGCCGAAGCCGCCGCGAAAGTGGTCGCCAAGGGCCTTCCCGCCGGCCCCGGCGGCGCTGTGGGTCGCGTCGTGTTCAATTCTGAAGATGCAGTGGCATGGGTTGCGCGAGGCGAAAAGGTGATCCTCGTTCGCGAAGAAACATCGCCGGAAGACGTTGACGGCATGCACAAAGCCGAAGCCATTCTCACCGCGAAGGGCGGCATGACAAGCCACGCTGCACTCGTCGCACGCGGCTGGGGCAAGTGCTGCATCGTCGGCTGTTCGGACATTTCCATCAATGACGGCGGAAAAGCGTTCACGACGAAGGACGGCACCGTCGTCAAAGAAGGTGATTGGATATCCCTCAACGGAACGAAGGGCACCGTGTATGCTACGAAGATCCCGCTCGTTTCACCCGATCTTGAGAAGAACACATCGTACACCGAGCTCATGAAGCTTGTCGACAAGGCGCGCGTGCTCAACGTGCGTACCAATGCCGACACGCCCAAGGACGCCAAACAGGCGATAGCGTTCGGCGCGGAAGGCATAGGCCTTTTCCGCACGGAACATATGTTCTACGGTGAAGGCGCGGACAAGCCGCTCTTCCTCCTCCGCAAGATGATAATGTCAAAGACCATCGATGAGCGAAAGGCCGCTCTGAAGGAACTCTCCGTGTTCGTCAAGGGAGACATGAAAGCGACGATGGAAGCCCTGAACGGCTATCCCATCACCATCCGACTCCTCGATCCCCCGCTCCATGAATTCGTCCCGCACAGCGCCGACAAGGTCTCGGCGATGGCCGCCGAACTGGGGATAAGCGTCGATGAAGCACATAAGCGCGGCGACGCCCTCAAAGAGAACAACCCCATGCTCGGACACCGCGGCGTACGCCTCGGCGTCACGTATCCCGAAGTGACCGAAATGCAGGTCCGCGCGATACTCGAAGCTGCCGGCGAGATACTCAAATCGGGCGGCAAGGCGCATCCTGAGATCATGATACCGGTAACCTGCACGGTGAACGAGCTCAATCATCAGAAAGCGCTCGTGGAAAAGATACATGCCGAAGTCGAAAAAAGCCTCGGCGTGAAGATACCCTACAGCTACGGCACGATGATAGAGATACCGCGCGCGGCGCTTACGGCGAACAAGATGGCGGAAACGGCCGAGTTCTTCTCGTTCGGGACCAATGACCTCACCCAGATGTCATTCGGCTTCTCGCGCGACGATATCGGATCGTTCCTGCCGGATTATCTCACTGCAAAGCTCCTCCCGGCCGATCCGTTCCAGACGATAGACCAGGAAGGCGTGGGCGAGCTCATTAAAACAGGCATCGACCGCGGCCGGACAACACGTCCGAACCTCAAGGTCGGCATCTGCGGCGAGCACGGCGGCGATCCGGATTCTGTCAAGTTCTGCCATAAGGTCGGCATGAACTATGTCTCCTGCTCACCGTTCCGCGTGCCCATCGCGCGTCTTGCGGCTGCTCAGGCGGCTATCGAAGAGAAGGCTGGTAAAAAGGCCGGCGGCAAGAAAGCGGCGAAGAAACCCGCAAAGAAGGCCGCTGGAAAGAAAAAGAAAAAATAGATCGGATACAACAAATAAAAAAGGCGGGGCATGTGCTCCGCCTTTTTTATTTGTTGTAAAAACGCTCCCCTATCCCCCGGCCCCTTTCCCCTCTGAGAAGGGAAAGGGGAGAGAAAAGATTGCAGTCCATTGACGATAATATTCATAACGGTACAATACCTGTATTCGGTGGAAAGTGAAGATGAAACACCATATCCACATAGGAAATATTATTTCCCTTCGGGGAAGCTGTATTTCCCATGTGGGAAATTCCATTTCCCGACAAGATAGTTGAATCCCCCTGCAGGGAAATGCCGCTACCTATCCGGAAAATCCGGTTTCCCTGATAGGAAATTCAATTTCCCCGATGGGAAACCATATTCCCCTCTCCCTTCCCAGCGGGGGGGATAGGGGTGCGTTACCGCCGCGAGATAAAATAGAGAAATCATCTCGCGTAGGTATTCCGATATCCCCGGGGCGATACCCCTTCCATCTTCCTGAACAATCGCGCAAAGTAATACTGATCGCGAAAACCGAATCGCTCCGCTACTGCATGAACTTTTTCATCGGTATGTATGAGGCGCTCCCGCGCCGCGGCTATTTTTATCATCCTGAAATATTCATCGGGGGCATGGCCGGTATAGCGCTTAAAGAGCTTTCGCGTATACGAGTACCCAAATTCGCCGGCATGGGCGCGAATATCGAATCTTCTTTCGCGGACATGCACGCGCATGGTGCGTACGATGCGTTCGATGAGCGCACGCTTTCTATCGCTTATTTCGGCACGGTCGGCAAGCGCTGCAATGCGAAGGAGGAGTGAACCGACCGCTGCCGCACGTTCAGCCCTGTCGCCGTTCTTTTCCATAAGCATGAGACATCGCTCCCAGTCGGCAACAATACCTTTCGCCGTACCGATATGGATGACCGGTCTCTGCGCATCGAATATCCCGCTGATGCGGAACTGCTCAACGAGCGGACCATCTGCCGTCAGCCAGTACTCCGACCAAAGTGCCCCTCTCTCGGGACCGTACTGATGCCACTGTTCCGGTGAGCAGATGATAAGATCGCCTTTCTTCACCGGCACAAGTCCGCCCGCCGAGGCGAATCGCCCCTCCCCGGCAGCCAGGTACGCGATGACAAAATGCCCCACGGTACGCCGGCCGAATTCATCGAACGTTTTCTTCTCCGGCGAGTGCCGCGTTCCTATCCGAAGGAGATCGATGCCGAATCGTGCCAGATCGTCCATCTTTTATACCGCCCGATGCATTGTCATTCTGTCAGTTCGGGAGTAGTATATCATGGCGAATCGCCGAAGGAAAGTGAACATGGGCACAGCAAAGCGTCCGAACATACTCGTCGTCATGACCGATCATCAGCGCGGAGACACCGCCCTCCCCGAGCATCCGGCGCGAACACCGCATCTGGATGCGCTCGCGAAGGACGGCATCATTTTCACCGAGACCTATTGCCCGAGCCCGCATTGCTGCCCCGCGCGAGCCACATTCTTCACGGGACTTTATCCGACCTCGCATGGTGTGTGGAACAATATCTGCAATGACCAGGCGCTCTCGCGAACGATACGCCCCGGTACGAAGGTTTTCAGCGAAGACCTTGCCGCCAATGGGTATAAGCTCCACTATGCGGGCAAATGGCATGTGTCAGTGGAAACATCGCCCAAGGATCACGGCTTCACGGAGCACTTCGTTACCGGCACCAAAGGGGAGCATCATGGCCAGCGATGGGACCAGTTCAGGAACGCGCTCCCGAGCGATGTGAAGAAAACTGCAGCGGACGGCTCGATCAAACGTCCGGGATATGTCGATTTTCGTCTCTACGGCACCCGAGAAGAACAGCATCACGATGAGAAAACGCACGCCGCTGCGCTCAATGCCCTTTCTGATCTCAAGGGTGAACACGATCCTTGGATGCTGTACGTAAGCTACATCGGCCCGCACGATCCCTACATGGTGCCGAAGAAGTATCTCGACAGATACAGGCTGGACGACATACCGCTCCCGCCGAATTACAGCGACCGCATGCGCGATAAGCCGCGGGTGTATCAGCGTATGCGGGATCAAGTCTTCGGTCAATTATCGGAGACCGAGGTGCGCGAAGGCATACGTCATTTCTGGGCATACTGCTCGTATCTCGATGATCTCTTCGGCGAACTAATGAGCGCGCTCGATGCAACAGGCCAGGCCGACGATACGCTTGTCATTTACACATCCGACCACGGCGATTATTGCGGCGAGCACGGACTTTTCGCAAAAGGCATCCCCAATTTCAAGGGTGCCTATCACGTGCCCGCGACCATGCGCTGGAAAAACGGGATCAAGAAACCCGGACGCCGCGTCGATTCATTCATCTCCCTTGCGGACTTCGCGCCGACATTCCTCGACCTTGCCGGTGTAAGAACCAATCGCTACTTTTCCGGCACATCGATAACGCCGTTCTTCCGAGGCGAAACCCCGGACGACTGGCGCGATGATATCCATTTTCAATGCAACGGCGTGGAACTCTACTACACACAGCGCGCGGTGAAAACAAAACAGTTCAAATATACGTTCAACGGCTTCGACTTCGACGAACTGTACGATCTTGTAAAAGATCCGCATGAGACGGTGAATGTTTCGGATGATGCCGCCTATGCGGATATCAAGCGGGACATGTGCAGGCGCATGTGGCAATTCGGAAAAAAAGAGAATGACGGCGCCACCAATCCGTATATCACCGTCGGGCTTGCGCCGTACGGACCGGGTATAGCGTTCGAGCGCTGAACTCTTTATCACTTCAATGCCTATCTGCAGCACTATCCAGTGAAAGATTACCACCATTAGAAGCCACATCCACTACAATCCCGAGAGTGTTGCAAAAATGCTATTCGCCCGTAACGGAGAACAACGAGCATCAAAATTCCATCAGAATCGATGAGAACAGCGGGTTGCAACCCGCTGTTCTCTATTTTCGCGACAGTCTCCTCCCTCAAATTGCGTTTTTTAAAAAGATAATTATACTTATAGCATCGTGGAGGCAGCCATGCCAGAGATAAGCAGGTTTTTCGGAATCATCATCTCGATCTTCTATGATGACCATAATCCTCCCCATTTCCATGCGAGGTACGGCGATTTCAAAGCACAGATCCTGATCGATGGCTTTATTGTCAAGGAAGGGGAACTCCCTCCCCGGGCATTAGGTCTGGTGATAGAATGGGCGGCATTGCATAAGGCTGAACTGATGAAAGATTGGGAAAAAGCAAAAGCGAATCTTGTGCCTGACAAGATAGAACCACTCGCATAGGAGGGAAAATGCACGATGTCGTCTCAGCAAGGCATGTCGGCGGATATGCACTCGATATAACGTTCGATAACGGCAGGCATGGCGTTGTGGATTTCACCGAATACCTGACACGCGGCGTGTTCACCAAATTACAGCATCCGGATTTTTTTAAGCGATTCTTCATTGATCGGGAAACGAAAACCCTTTGCTGGCCGGATGAGATCGACATCGACCCCGACACGCTCTACCACAAAGCGACCGGTGAACGTCTGCCGGAATGGATGTCCAACACCGACGATTGAATTATTTCATTACTTCGATCGCGATCTCGGGGCAGGCGATCGCGCAGAGCTTGCATGCATTACAATTATCCGTCTTGAATTCAGCGAAGCGGTAGCCCTTTTTATTATATGCCGTGCTCATCGCTATATGCGTCTGTTTGCATTCCGGAACGCAGAGCTCGCAGCCCTTGCATCGTTCAGGATCTATTGTGATACTGCCCATTTTATCCTCGCTTACCGATAGTTGTTCGGCATCGCAAATACTATAACAAAAACGTGACAGAAGGCAAGAGGAGAGAAGATCTTGAAAATTCCCACCTTTCAAAGCTGTTTAAAATTTCGATATCATTGTACAATG
>JBBTBY010000162.1 GCA_038043445.1 Spirochaetota bacterium | reverse complement strand
GGACGGCCGTGCGCGCAGGCGCCGATGACACGACCCGCGGAATAATGAATGCCGTGAGGGCGACAGCTGCTCCGACCGATGCGACCGTAATGAACGAGGAGCGCCGCACACGCTCAGCGGCCGCAGCATCCGGCTTGCCCGGCGCTGCTTTTTCCGGGCGCAGCTCACCCATCACGAAGAGCAGCACGAGAAAAACGGCGACACCGACGAGGAGCAGCAGCGCGCCGGTATCGGAGAACGCAAGGCCGAAAAAATACGCTTTTCGCACGAGCACATCGAGCGAACGGATCGACTCCTTTAATGCGGCATTGTTCGGGTCCGCCGACAGTTTCTCCACGAGCATATCCGTATCCGGCGAGACAAGCGGCCCCTGTGCCGCATGCTGTATGAAACTTATCATGAGAAGGCAGGCGATGATGGCGCTGAACACACCGGAGACATAGGCACCAGCGCGCGCCGCCGAATGTATCTCATCGCGATGCGCCTCTATGAAATTCATCTTCACTTCATCCATCGTCAATTCTCCTTTATCGATGCCGCTTTCGGGCGGTAATAGCGGGGGCAATAGGCGAAACATCGGCCGCAGGAAACACAATTACCCCTGTTGGGCTCATAGTCATTCCGCGGACGAAGGTACGCCAGCGAGAACAGAAGCACGGCGACGGCGAGTCCGAAGAGCGCCCCGGCAATCGGCATCATGACGGCAAAGCGCCGTTCGATAGAGGCCGCTTCATTGGCGAGATCATCGAGCGATGCCCCGAGCGAGCGATAGGTACGCGACTCATAGGTCATCTTTGCTCCCGCTCGTTCCTCGCGGTCTATCTGCCGTGCAAGCGACACCTTCGAATGCATGCCTGCCGTGAACGAAGTCAGTCCTGATGCGCCGACGGCGAATATCGCCATGCTCACCGGAAAAACTGCTGCCAGGATGATGCGCTGTCGTGCGCTCGGCTTTTTCACATCTTCAGTAACAGGTGTCTCGATCGCATCGAACGGGCAGGCGTTCTCGCAGCGGCGGCATTTGATGCAGTCCGTAGGCGTGATTGTGACGCGAAATATCGACACGCGAGAGACCAAGTTCAGTATGGCACCGTAGGGGCAGAGAAAACGGCAATAGGGCCGCGCGACGAAAACCGCGAGGAGCAGGAAAATACCGCCGAGCGAAAGGCGCCACACATCGCCGGAGAGACGGAAGAACGAGACGAAGGGATCGAACCGGCAGATGAGATAACTTGCCCCGGTAGCGGCGAATATTATCGCTGCCCCGAGATAGAGGTATGGAATAAGCGAAAGCGCCCTGGCTAGCGGCTTGGGCACGGCGACCGGGCGGACGGCGACGATATCCTGCGCTGCACCGAGCGGGCACACCGATGCGCAGAACGATCGTCCAAAAAAAAGCGTCGTCACGATAGGCAGAAGAAAAAAGAGGACGACGGTTATCGGTATCGAATAGGTGTTGTCGAAAAATGCGGAGGCGACGTTCTGTATCGAACCGACGGGACAGATGCAGCCGTGCCGGTAGAACCCGAAATACGCGAGCGAGAACGCCATGACAAGGAAAAGCCCACGCCTGCTCCGGCGCTTAAGCGAGAAATATGACGCAAGAAGGAGCGTGATGATGAGCACCGCCGTATCAGCATATTCCATCGCCGTACCGCGCGATAACGGATGCTGATATACGGGTGCGGCATAGGATGATTCGAATTCCGGACGCGGGAAGCGTTCTTCGGAAAAGGCGGAAACTGAGCAAAGACAGAAAACAAACGCGAGAATAACCCCTATCCCCAACCCTTTCCCCTTCAAAAGGGGAAAGGGAGTAAGAATATTAAAGAACACGCTCCCCTTTCCCTTCTATGAGGGGAAAGGGGCTGGGGGATAGGGGTGAATTAATGTTCTCATGATCGCTCCTCACCCTTGATAAGATACGGTTTATCCGCTGGTATCCGAGATATCGCGTACGACGGGCAAACGCGCTCTATGGAGCAGGAATTGCACTGCACGCAGAGATCATGACGTATCTGCAGGAAGAATGAGCCGTTGCCGAACGCGGTGCAGCCCTTCACGCATTTCGCGCAGCCGATGCAGAGCGATTCATCGATCGTATATTCGAAATACGGGTCCTCGATGAATTTCCTTTTTATAGCGTCGGTGGGACAGATGTGGTTCTCCGCGGCGGAGGTGAGCGCATTCGCCCCCGGCCGAAAAAAGCCGAAACACAGATCGCAGTAACCGCACATGGAGAAACGGTTCACGCATTTTACCGCCGACTGACGGAGTACGCAGGCGGTCGCACAGCGTCCGCACTGGGTACATTTCTCCGGGTCGATCTGCCATACCATTTTCTGGTTTTTCGTACGCGTGAACGAAAAACCGAACATAGCCGCCGCGAGCGCCCCGATGCCCGTGCGCAAGGCGGTTATTATGAATTTCTTCCGCGACTCGGTCATCGTTTCACCCCGAGCTTCGCCTTCAGTGTCGACGATATCGTTTTCGCCGTTTTCCGGGCAATGGGCTTTTCGCAGGTGAACACGTCGGAACAGATAACACACACGCTCTTTCGTTCGCATTGTGCCGCCGATGCAAGCTTTACCCGCGAAAGCAATACCGTACCCAGAGCGACTATCGACCCGAGAACACCGACTCGCGCGGCGTTGAGAAAAAATGCGCGGCGGGATGAGGCAATACGCTTCTTCATCATTTACCTTCCTTTCACCGTTCTCTCGAACACACGCACCGCTTTCCGATACGTATCGAGCGCATAGACGCGACCCGCATTATCCACAGCGACTGCGGGCGGATGCGCTGTCGGATGAAAATCTCCGGGACGCGTGATAAGGCCGATGAATTTTCCGGAGCCGTCGAACTCTTTTATCCGTAAAAGACCTTTCTCGCTCGTGACGAAGCCGCCGGAGGGCGTTCGTGCGATATGGGCGGGGTTGCAGCACCCGGGGAATTCCGAAAGACCGACACCGGGCTTCCCCCATGCGCTGATGAACTTCCCGTCCAGAGAATATTTCTCTATAGAGAGCCTGCCGGTATTCGCCACCCACACGGCGTCGGACACTATCACATCGCAATAGGGGCTCGGAAGCACAAGCCCCGGCACACCGTTCGCTTCATCGCGTTTTGCCACCGTTCCTGTAAGCGTTCCCTGCCTGTCATATTTCCAGATGATGCGGTTCTTGAAATCGGCGGCGAACACGTCATTGCCGCGTACCGCGATGGACACGAGCTCTGACCTTTCATCGGTATACTGCCAGTTCGCGATGAGCTTCCCGGTGCGGCTGTACACCGACACATGGTTCCCCATGCCGAGAAAAACACCCCCATCAACGGCGATGCAGCCGGCTTTGCCGAACACGGCGAATGACGTGCGGCTTTTCCCATTCGTGCCGTAGATAAAGACACTCCCGTCCGCGGATACATACACGGAGTCGCCGCTGACGGCGAGAGCGAGAAGCGACGATGCGGGAACGGGAATGGGCGTCCGCTCGGCATATACCGGTTCAGAAGAGCCGAAGACATTCATATCGTATTCTTTCGGGTCCGTGTCCTTATGAAGCAGAAAATATGCAATGACAATACCGAGCCCGACGCAGAGTATCGTGATGATGAGTATCGTTCTTTTCATCGTGCCCTCACATCGATGCACACCATGCGTTTCGAATCGCGAGCGATAAGCCGCCCGGAAATCATCGCCATCGGCGCCCAGGATTCGCGCCCTGACAATATCTTCACGCGATAGAGCCGCTGATACGATGTACCGTCGGCGCGGGCGCAGGTGAGCATTCCGTTGTCATCGAGAAGGAATATCTTCCCGTCAGCGATCATGTACGCGCCGAGGCCGAAGCGATCATCCTTCCCGCTTTCCCATATGACCTTTCCGTCGGTTGTCATCGATACGAGCTGCTGTTTTCGCGCCATGGCATCGGCGGGCATGACGGTGAAGAGGCGACCGTTGTAGAGTATCGGCGTCTGCTGTTCGGAGGCGAACGTCTCTTTGCCGTACTGTGCCGTTCGCGTAACGGAAAAGCCGCCTCCGCGGGGCGCAAGCGTGAAGACAGCACTGCCCACGCCGTATCCCGCCGTCAGGAATAGTTTATCCGTACCGATGGGAACAGCCGAAGGCACGATGATGGATGCGTTCCACGCCGTCGTCGTGAAAAGCACTTCACCCCTCGTCCCCGGCCCCGCCGACACGCCGATGACCCCGCCTAATGCGGGGTATACATACATGCGGCGGCCGAGCAACGTCACGGGCATGACCGATGCATGCGACATATTCCACCGCGCGGTATTGGGCGTCCGCCAGACGACCTTACCGGAAGCACAATCGATCCCGATGAGGATGTTCTTCCCGCCGGGCGCTATCACGGCAATGCCATTATCGATGAGCGGACATTGGCCGGCATACCAGAGCGGCACTTTCGTGCCTTCTTCCTTTACCAGATCGATGCCCCAGCGGAAATCGCCGGTAGCGGCATCGAGGCAGACAACGTGACATTTCGGACCGATGGTCACGAGATAATTCCCGGCGACGGCAGGGGTGGTACGCGACATGCCGTGATTGCGTTTGATATCGTTCTTATACGAGCGGCGCCACAGCTCGCGTCCGTCATCAACGGAGTGCACGCGTATCACATCGCTTCGGCTCGCCTCATCATAGTCGATGATATATACGCGGCCGTTGGCCACCGCAGGTCCGGCATAACCCTCGCCAAGATCGAGCGACCACAGCACCTTCGGTGCGCCCATCGACGAAGAGAGCGGGGGCGTTTCATGGACGATATTATCCATGCGCTCACCGCGGAAGCGCGGCCATGAGCCGGCTAGTGTTCCCGAAACACCCGGGCCTTTTCTGAACGTGCCGGAGAGGTTCACGGCGACAACACGTGCGGACGTGCGCGCCGTCAATTCCTCCGGTTTCGCGGTACGCATGGCGATACGTACCGCGGGCGTGCTCGAAAAAAGAACGGCGAGGCCGAGCGCCGCAAGCAGGATGAAGATACCGGCGGCAACTCTGACGATGATGATCCGGCGCTGCAAATCGTTCATGGCGGAGAGTATATCAAACTATTCCTGATTTACAAATTTGCCATCGCATGATACAATCCCCCGCACTACTTCCAAGGAGCTACTATGATATTGATACTTGTCGGAGCGCCCGGCGGAGGCAAAGGCACGCAGGCTGCCCGTTTGAAGGACCATTACTCCATCGCACACATATCCACCGGCGACATGCTTCGCGAGAACGTGAAGAACGGCACCAAACTCGGCGCCGAGGCGAACGGCTTCATGCAGAAAGGAGAACTGGTGCCCGACACTGTCATCATCAATATGATAGCCGAACGGATAAAGGCCCCCGACTGCGCCAAGGGCTTCCTCCTCGACGGGTTCCCCCGCTCGCTCCCGCAGGCCGAAGCGCTGGACAGGATGCTATCCGGCAATAAGCTCAAGCTCGATGCCGTCGTCAATCTCATGGTCGATGAAGAGGAGCTCGTCAAGCGCCTGCTCGGACGCGGACGTGCCGATGATAATGAGACCACGATCCGCAACCGCCTTTCGGTCTTCAAGAACCAGACCGAACCGGTGCTGGGGCACTATGCGAAGCAGAAGCTGGTGAAGAACACCAATGGCATGGGCACTATCGACGAGATATACAACCGCATCACGACGACGCTCGCATAACGACTGCGCGCCCGTTCACGGCAAGGAGCCGACCATGAAAGATATCCCTCTCGTACCGATATCCGCGGGGGCATTGCTCATCGCGCTCGTGCTTTTTGTGCTCATCGGAAAGCGCACGCAGGCGGCCGATGCGAACATATCGCATATCACCGCTAAGGAAGCGATGGCGCTCATCACAACGAACAAAGGCGCGAAGAATTTCGTCATACTCGATGTTCGGACGCCGAATGAATTCGCCGAGGGACATATCGCCGGCGCAACGAATATCGATTATTACGCGCCGGACTTCAAGGAACGCATAGCGAAGCTCGATAAGAAAAAGACCTATCTCATTCTCTGCAGAAGCGGCAACAGGAGCGGCAAGTCCGCGGCGTTCATGAGCGAAAGCGGATATACCGGCCTTTTCAACATGAAGGGCGGCATGATGGGATGGGAATTCGACAGACTGCCCGTATCGCGCAAATAAGCACCGCAGCATGCAGATAAGTACAGAACGTCCTCAGGTCATAAAGCATATCATCGCCTCCGCATCGGAAAGCATGTCCGTTGAATTCCATGGCATCGCCGATGATATGGCTGGTTATGCGATATCCGCGCTTTTCGACCCGTATGTGCTTACGGCAAAAAAGAAGCACGCTGCCGTCTTTCTCTCCCTCGGCGAAACGCCGCCGCCCTTCCCCGGGCTCCGTGCATCGGACATATGCCGTGCGCAGAAAGAGCGTATCGTCTTTGCCGGGATGCACGGCGAACGAGTGCTTTATAATCCGAACAATTATCGGCGCTTCGGCATATCAAAAGCATGGACACGACTTGCATCGATAGCGGAGCTCCCCGGCGCTGTCGTAAAGCCGGGAACAGCGGTGTTCGCCTTCGATCCGCTCGCGCTCATCCGCAGCTATCTCAACATGGCCGAGCCCGCGATCATCGGCGATATTGTTGCGCTTACAGCGGAAACGATACTCCGTGCAAAAGGGGATGCTCGTTCCATCAGGCAGAACGATATGCGCCGCGATTTCCATGCATACGGCATTGCGGCAATGCTCATCGCACGGCTCGCAGGGCTCCGGCACACACCGTTCGATATGAAAAGCGCCGTGAACGCTGCGACATCAGCAGCGCGCTCGTATGTTGCGGGAAAATTCGGCGATGCCAAGAAGAAACTGGCGTCCGCGTATATGCTTCTCAAGCAGACGCGAATTGCCGCCGCAGGACTTCCCCTCTATATAATGCATATGCCCCATGGCGGCATCCTCTTTCGCGATGAAGGATATGCGGAGTACGACTGGCCCGAGGGCGCGATGAAAGTGCTCGCGCTCTATCTCTCGTGGGCGAAGAATTTCGGATATCGTTTCGCCCCCGACATCAGCGCGGGAACGCTCGTCAATCTCAATGATACGCATCCGAAGACGATAAAGGAATTCGCCGACGCATGGAAGAGCGGCATCATCGAATTCGTCAACGGCACCTGGGGTCAGCCGTACATGCAGCTCTGGCGTGTGTGGGACCAGAAGAAACATATCACCGTGGGCATCGAAGCGTTCGAGAAGCTTTTCAAGCGCCGCCCCGTCGTCTATGCCGCGCAGGAAATGGCGCTTCATCCGAACATGCCGGGTATACTGAAGGACAATGGATATCGTTATGCCATTCATCGCGCGCAGAATCTTGGGAGCGCCCCGGACTGCAATGAGCCCGTCATCGAATGGAAGGGATATGACGGCAGAACGATAACCGCCCTCCCCTCGCATGCGTCGAAAAGCGAGAAGCACGGCTCATCGATATTCCGCGACTGGCCCGAGCTCGTATCGAAGACCATCGACGACGGCATTCCCTTCGCGGCGATAACATCGTTCATCGACCAGACGTTCGTCGGCGCGTATCAGGAGGAATTCATACGCGCGAACCGCTTCGGGAAATTATTCGGTGAATTCATGACGCCAAGCGCCTTCTTCGCCGCCGTGAAAGGAACGCCGATGGAACGCTATTTCACGCTTGATGAACACACCTATGACCTCGGGCTTCCCGCGAACAATTATCACCGCTATGAAATGGGGATGTCATCGACGCTGCATGCGTACTGGAACGCCGAGGCGGCACGGCTCGAAGACGCAGAAAGACAGGGAGAGCTAGAGCATCATGAGCTGATACGCCTCCTTGAGGGGGAGGCACACGACGCGTATATACTCCCCTACTTCAAGCAGGGTGCGTTCATGGAGATGTATCTCACCGAATACATCGGTCCGCGCTACCGCGTTTCGAGCGACGGTCCGCGCGGTGTTGCGCGATATATAAAGGACACCGTGCGTCTGCCGGACATTATCGAGGACAGACCGAGGATCACACCGTCTGCAGCAACAATAAAAGAAACATCGATATCCGCTGAGGGACGCACCGTCGCCATTGACGCGAAGACCGGCGCTGTTATCTCGATCAACGACCAGGGTGTGCGCTTCGGGGAAATCCGATACAAAGGGAATGTGCTTAGCGTCTCACACATCGATGCGGGCGAGCATACGCTCTCGGTGCACGGCGAGATACCCGGTGCTGCAAAGATCATCATCGACTATTTCATTTCCGGCGGAACGCTCTACGGCATCGTCGCACTGCCGGACGGGATAAAACGCTTCCGGCACGATGCCTCATACTGGGAAGAATGCATCTATCTCGCGCATATCGCCGGCGAGCATGCGTCAGTCATCCGCCACACCTCCGGCGTCGATGAGCCCACAGGGCTCGGGGAATTCTTTTCCGTCGACCGCATAGCGGTGAAGTCGCTTGCCGGCATGCGCAGTTTCAGGCACGGCGGGAATATCTTTTTCCGTCACCGCGGGCCGGAGCTGCATAATCGGCTGTGGTCGTATGAAGACAGAGCAAGATCGTTCTGGTGGGGCGTCGCTTTATAAAACAACCCCTGCAGCATAGTGCACACGGGGCTAAAGCCCCGTGCTCTCTGTTCTTCTACATTGTATTAAAGCCGGGGTCTTGACCCCGTGTTTCTTTTTCACTTAACTTAACGGCATTGGGTTGGAGGATAGGGGTGCTTCAATCCTCGAGCTCTTCTATCTCACGCGACAGCGATTTGAGCCGCGAATTGAGGCGCTCTATCGTCCGTTCGATGCGATTCCTCTCGTTCACGAGGTTCGTCCGCCTGTCCTCCGACTTCGGCCGCGCCACATATTCCATACGCACCGTATCGGGGCTTTTCCCGGAGAGGAGCGCCTTCTCGGCGATGCGCATCGTTTTCGGGTCGGGTATACGCGCGAGAAGCTTCATATTATCGTAGCCCACCGCGGGGTCTATATCGCGCGATGAGACCTTTATCGCCGTCTTCGCCATTGAGCGATGCATGCCGAGTTCGCGGTCGAGATAATCGTCGAATTCAACGCGATGCTTTTCACAGAGCGCATGCGCTTCGGAAAGCACCTTTCCGAATTGCAGCATAAGCTCGCCGTTGGCGGTGAGGAAATCGCGGCGGATGCGTTCGGAAAGCGCCGTGAACTCAGGCTCGGTCTTGAAGATATTGCGATAGAGCTTTTTCTCCTCGGCGATATCGAGGAGCTCATGGAAGAGCTGCCAGAAATCCCCCGTATGCGAACGGCTGGACACCGGGACCGGCGATTGTGTGAACTGCAGATGATGCGCGTATTCATGGATAGCGGTGTAGATGAGGCCGTCATTACTGGTGAAATTGCGGTTGTGTATGATTATCTCGCGCGACTCGGGTTTGTAAAGCCCGTGCACCTTATCGCTCGTTTTTCCGGAGAAGATGAGCGAGAAGGTTTCCTTTGCGTCGCGGATCGAAAGGAGAAGTTCCTTGACCTGATCCTGATTCATATCATTTCACCTTCAGATACGTGAACGCGAGATACAACCGCTTTCCCTGAAGACCGCGGTCGGCGATATGCCAATCGATGATGAACTCATTATCCTTCGGGAGCTTCCGCGTCTTTATGCTCATTATCACTGACAGTAGTTTCTTGATGGCCTCGCGTTCCTTCGCGCTCTTGCCGGAAAGCCGCATGTCCACATACGCGGAAGCCTTCGCCGAAGGCACGATCGATGCGTTCCACCCGATCGCGACCATCTCGATCATCGGCTCAAGCGCGAGCTTCGCCCCCTCGCGGAGGTCTTCGGCCATGGCAAGTATCAGATCGGACGCCGGCATATCGTACGCGACCTCAAGCTCATCGTATTCCGGCAGCTCGCGTATGCGCGCAATGAGGGGCGATGCCTCTTTCGCAAAATCGCTGCTCTCTATCTTCCACTGTTCTTTCGCCGGCATGACGGCACTATACCAAGGATGGGTGGATTGTCAACATTATATTATATTGTGCCTTCGGAGGAATTTTTTATCCCTCACAACACGCTCGAATCTCCCTCGACTCACCACGGCATGCTCATTCGACAGCACAATCACCGAATCGAACACGCCCTTTACATAGTCGAATTCATGCGTAGCGCCGATGATGGTCTTCCCCGCCTCATGCAGCGACAAAAGCACATTCCTGAGCGAGGCCTTCGTCCTGGGGTCAAGCCCTTCCATGGGCTCATCGAGCACGAGCACCTCGGGATTGAGCGCGAGCACGGCGGCGATAGCCACCTTCTTCTTCTCCCCTTCGCTCAGGTGATGCGGCTCGCGATGTTTCAGATGCTCAATGCCGAGGAGTTGAAGACAATCAAAGACGCGCTTATTGACCTCATCATCGGGAATATCCATCTGCCACGGTCCGAAGGCTATCTCTTCGAACACCGTGGGCGAGAAGAGCTGAGCGTCGGAATTCTGGAACACGAAGCCCACACGCTGATGGAAACGCTTCGCGCGCGCGGAATTCTTCAGGAACGCATTATTGATCACTTCCCTGTCGAAACGATAGACCCCATTCTTGGACAGAATAAGTCCGTTCAGGAGCTTGAGCAGCGTCGATTTACCGCTGCCGTTGGGCCCGATAACCGCAACCGATGCGCCTTTGCGTATCGACGCAGAAAACCCTGCAAGCCCGGGCTGATGGTCGTACGAAAACGTTATATCCTCGAGCTCTATGAAACTCATGCGTATCCAGTCCCGGCGAACAAGGCCTCACGCAAAGAATAAAAATAAACCACAGAGGACACGGAGGATGAAAAAAACACGAACGGGCCGAACGGTGAATATTCCGACGAATGCACCCTCTGTGTCCCTCGGTGGTCTCTATGGTTCAATTTCTTTTCCCGTCTTTTCGGCATCACCGAAGTAATAGAAATGCCGCTATCAGTACAAGATGTAGCGTACTGTAAATAAGATCGGCACCGATATTATGCTTTACCCGAACGCGTTTGTACTGCCCGCTGAAACCGCGGCATTCCATGGCGCCGTACATCGCTTCGGCCATATCCTTCGACTTAAGAAAAAGCGAGCCGAGCATCTGCACGAGCGAGCGGTGCTTCCGGACATTCCTTCCCACGGAGCGGAGCTTCAACGCATAGAGCATATCGAGCGAGAACTCGCCGAGGAGATAGATATAACGCATGGCAATATCGAAGATGAGGATGAAAACATCGGACACGAAGAACATCTTGAGCGCACCTGTCATGCGATGCCACGTCGTCGTGAACGCGAGCACATTGACCATGGCGGCGGAAAGCCCCACCTTAACCGCAAGCAGATACCCGTTGCCCCGTGGCGGCATTGGCCATCCATGGCCGCCGCCAGTTGCGCCGTCCGTGGCGCACATCCCCTGCAGTATCGACGGTGCGGTGATCACGAAAGCGAAAAGCGCGGCGATGATGCTTACGGAGAGCGCCCGCACCGCCGCACGCGGGGCAAGCGAGCTCAGTGCAAAAAGCACGGTCGCAGCCGCAAGCTCGATGAAGAGCACGCTTCGCGTCATGGACACGAGCAGCAGCAGGAGCACCGTGCCGATGATCTTAAGCACCGGATGCACGGTCCCGAGCACGCCGACGGAACTGCGCGTGGAGCGTATGCGGGCAAGCACGCCGATGACGGCGAGTATTGTCTTATCGATATAGAGGGAATGATCGCGCCTTGGGTGATAGTGTTCACGTGAACTGAGCCACGACGGCAATGTGCGAAAACGGACGTTCTGGTTCATTGCGATGGATTGTATACGCGGCGTAAAAAACCGCAACCAGCGGAGGTGTCACGTGTCTGCTCCCGGGGACAGTATTTCGGATTTGACATTTCACACGAATAATTGTTATACTATCCACCATGAGCAGAGTCGCTTTCTGTGCCATTGCCGCCATCTCGGCGTTCTATCTATCCGCGCCGCTGTTTTCAGAGTGCCACGCTGTTCACCAGCAATCCTCATGTGACTCCGCATGTATCTGTTCGTGTACGCATGGAAAAGCAGCAAAACCCGAAAATGATTGTACCACTGTCCCGATACCGGACGAATGCCGTATTTCGTCCGCTCAGCCGTCGTTTTCAACGGTAGATATCGGCACCCGGATATTCAGACCCCCGAACAGATAGCCCCTGTCACATTCTGATCAGTCGGCGTATCGATCGCCGGCAGACGAGACGTACCGCGCGTATTCTGCCGGCATACCGATCGTCTGAATGCTTTTCTGAAAGCATTGCTAGATCCCCGGACATGTATCTCCATTCGAGGCGTTATGAAATATAGAAAATTCAGCACAGCAACGTTCGCCGCTCTGGCCGTGCTGCTTACGGCTCACCATATAAACGGCAGAGAGCCGATGCAATTCGATGACATCTGGAAGATGGGGCTTGCCAGCAACTCGTCCATCATGATACAAAAGGCAAAAATCGATGCGGCTCGCGTCGGCGCGATCGCTTCTTTTTTTTCGGGGCTGCCGCGCCCGGAACTCGAGATCGAATTCCCGACGCTGCTTGCCGGCGATCCCGCGGTCGGTTCGATCGAGGTGCGGCAGGCTTTGTCGCTGAGCGGAATATTCGGCATCGACACGCTCATCGCGTTCGACCAACTCGGCATTGAAGAAGCGATCGTGCAGAAATATCGGGGAGAGTTATATACCGATCTCAGACGGGCATACGCATCGGTCATTATCACGGGAAAAGAGATCGGCGTGGCTCGCGAGAACGTCGAGCTCTTCCGCCAACTCGCCGCGCGGATGCAGATGCATTATCAGACCGGAAAAATATCGCGAAGCGATGTGCTTGCATCCGCTATCGAGTTGCGACGGGCGCAGCAGGAGCATATCGGGGCCGTAAGCCGCGAAAAGATCGCCCGCTCCGAGCTGAACATGCTCATCGGGGTGTCTCTTGAAAGAACGCTCGACCTGGATGAGACGATCACAGAAACAGAACGGCTGCCCGAGCTCGATCGGCTGACCAATATCGCACTGCACAGGCATCCATCGATACGGCAGCATGCGCTCACCCATGGCGCGGCAGAGAAATCGTTCTGGAAAGAACTGCTGCAGATACTTCCCGCGCCATTCGCGGGGATCAGGAGAACAGGAACGGAAACGGCCGTCATTTTCGGTGCAACACTGCCCCTCTGGGACTTCAATGCAAAGTCCATTGCGCAGAGCGCGGGAGACCGGACCGCTGCGGAGATATCCCTTGCGCACGCACGGCGGCAGGCTCTGTTCGATGTTCATCGCGCATATCTTAATGCATCGAGCGCCCGGCAGAACCTTGAGACCGTACGCAACGGGATGACGGAGGCGCAGGAGCTCATCACCGCGGCATCGATACGATACAATGAGAACAGGATCGATCTGTATCACTATCTCTCGTATATCAAAACGGCGAACGAGGCGCGCCTTCGGTTCTATCAGGGGATATTCGATTACGACGTCACCCTGGCCGAACTCGAGCGCGCGCTGCATACATCATTACGGACGAAGGAATATTTATGAAGAAGATAATCGTCAGATTGCGCTCGATGATCGGATCGATCGTCATCCCCGAAACGTTCCCGCTTCGCACCACGATGATCATCTCGTGCGCCGCGCTCGCGATCGGGCTCATGTGCGGGTTCATCGTATCCCGGGTCATCACGAGCGGACAAACTGTGCACGAGAAAGAGCACACGGACAGCGACTCGCATGGCGATGAAAAAGGCCATGGGGACGAACATGATGATCACCCCGGCGGCGATGCGCATGATGACGAACACAGCGGATCGATATCCGTTTCTCCCCGCGCAGCAGCAATGCTGTCATTCACCTACGTTCCGGTCAGACGCGGCATCTTTGAACGCTCGACCACCGTTTCGGGACGAATACTCTCCGAACCGCAGTCGACGGCGACGGTCACCTCGCCCCGGGCAGGGATAATAAAACAGTGCTTCGCCGATGTCGGCACATCGGTACGCGCGGGGGATATTCTCTGCACGCTGACGCCTTCCGATGGTTCGTCAGCGCTTGATATCCCATCACCCATTTCGGGTGTCATCCTCTCCTCGTACGCGAAAGACAATAATCCGGTCGATCGATTGACGATGATACACATCATCGCGGACATGAACGAATTTGCAGCGGTATTCGATGTCTATGAACGGGACATCGCTGTTTTGGGAAGGCAGAGATCGATAGAGGTGCGTGCGGATGCCTTCGCGGGGCGTGTATTCAACGGGCGGATCACGTTCGTTTCCCCGCGAGTGGACGAAGAGAGCAGGACCATCAAGGTGCGCGCACTGGTAAAGAATCAGGATATGCTCCTCAGGCTCGGCATGTTCGTGTCGGGAACGGTACGATCACCTGCGGGAATACGGCTGCTCGTCCCCGAGGAAGCGATACAGGAAGCCGGCGACAAGAGGATAGTATTCGTCAGATCGGAGAGCAATGAGTTCACGCCTGTCGCCGTTACCGTGCAGGAAATATCTTCCGGCGTTGCCGCGGTTTCCGGGGAGCTTACGCCCGGACAGTCGGTGGTAACCGCCGGGGCGCCATATCTGCGCGGAGAATTCCTTAAGGGAGAGCTCGTGGACGAACATAAACATTGATCGTAGAGATCAACAGGAATACCAACCATGCTTGAACGCATAATAAAAGCAACGCTGTCCCATGCAAAATTCGTCGCTGTCGCAGCGGCACTCCTTATCGCGATCGGGATCTGGTCATACGTGACGATATCGGTGGATGCATTCCCCGATGTGACCAACACGCAGGTGGAGATAATCTCTCGCAGCGACGGCCTTTCCGCGATGGAGCTCGAACGCACCGTTACCGTACCGCTTGAGAACTCCATGCGCGGCATACCCGGAGTGACATCGCTTCGTTCGGTGAGCAAGTACGGGATTTCCATTGTAACGATCGTTTTCAGCGATAATGCCGCTCCGTTGAGCTCGCGGCAGCTCGTTTTTGAACGGCTCATGCTCGTCCGGGAATCGCTCCCTGACGGTATCGACACCGAGTTAAGCCCCATGGCGACCGTCATGGGTGAGATATTCCAATACAGCGTTTCCGCTCCGCTGCCGAGTGATGAAAATTCCCAGCGCGAAAAGTTGACCGAACTTCGGAGCATTCAGGATTGGGTAATAGCCCCTCGGCTTAAGGCCGTCGCCGGCGTCAGCGAGGTGAATTCGTACGGCGGCTTTCTACGCGAGTATCATGTCATCGTGAACCCCGAGCTCCTTGTCAAGTACGGATTGAGCATCACCGATGTATCGCGGGCGCTTGAGGCGAATAACCGCACCGTCGCCGGCGGCGTCATCGAGCGCTTCGGCACAAAAGCGGTCATTCGCGGTAAAGGACAGTTCGTGTCCGTTGAAGATATTGAAAAAACGCTCATCGTGAACCGGCAGGGAATTCCCGTGACCGTCCGCGAAGTTGCCACCGCAGGGATCGGTCAGGGGACGCGCGGGGGCGCCGCGATCGAGAACGGAGAGGAATCGGTCGGCGGCATCGTCATGATGATGCGCGGCGAGAACGGCAGAGAGGTCGTTGAACGTGTAAAGAAAAAAGTCGCCGAGATGAATGATGGGAATATACTTCCCGACGGTGTCACGATAGCCCCCTATTATGACCGATCAAAAATGGTCAACGCAAGCATCAGCACTGTCATCCGTGCGCTCATCGAAGGCGCGGTGTTCATTATAATCGTTTTGTTCCTGTTCCTGCGCAGCATGCGGAGCACGCTCGTCGTGCTCTTGTCGTTACCGCTCAATATCCTGACCACGTTCATCGTCATGCGCATCGCGGGGCTTGAAGCGAATCTCATGTCACTGGGCGGCATGGTCATATCGCTCGGCATGATAGTCGATGCGACGGTGATACAAGTGGAGAACATGCAGCGTCATCTCTCCGAACATAGGAAAGGGCACGACCTGAAGGATACGATAGCGGCCGCCATTATGGAAGTACGAAAGCCGAGCCTTTTCGGAGAGATCATTATCGCCTCCACATTCCTCCCGCTCGCGGCGTTCCAGGGCATCGAAGGCCGCATGTTCATACCCCTCGCACTTACCGTAGTCATCGTACTCGCGGTCTCGCTCACCCTGTCGGTGCTTATCGTGCCTGCCCTTGCGTTCCTCATCATCCCCGGGGACAAGCACGCAGCTAACCCGCTTATAGATCGGCTTTCATCGGCATATAAACGCGCACTTACGGCCGTTCTCGCTCGTAAGCGTCCGGCGATAATAACAGCAGTCGCTGTTTGTACAGCAGCACTTTTCCTCATACCGACGCTCGGCTCAGAATTCATCCCCATCATGGATGAGGGCGCGTTCGACATGGATATTACGCTGCATCCAAGTGTTTCACTCGCGCAGGCCATAGACGTGAACAGGAATGTAGCGAAGGTCTTCCGCGAATACCCCGAGATAAAAACGGCAGTGGGACGAATAGGCCAGACGGGACTAGCACTCGATGTCAGGGGTGTCGACAGGACCGGCTATGTCGGCGTACTCGAGCCGCGGTCAAAATGGACGAATGCGCACACACGTGAAAAGCTTTTCGAACGCTTCCGTTCCGCCCTTTCGGAGATACCCGGGATCTCGTTCGGCTTCAGCCAGCCGATACAGTGCCGCATTGATGAGATCGTCGCCGGCACGCGTTCGCAGCTCATCGTCAGGGTGTTCGGGGATGATATGGACGTTCTCACCGGTGCGGTGAACAGGATCGGAGCGCTCCTCGGATCGATACGCGGCGCGACCGATGTCGCTGTTGAACGAAGTCAGGGACAGCGGTATCTTGTCATCATGCCCGACCGCTCGGCCCTGGCCCGTTATGCACTCTCCGTCGCGGATGTGCAGGAATCGATCGAACATGCACTGGGCGGCGTCGTCGCAACGAAAGTGTACGAGGGCGAACGCGCGATCGATCTCGTCGTCCGCGGCCCCGAGAATATCCGCCAGTCGCGAGAGGCCATCGCGCGATTCCTCATCTCCTCGCCAGGTGGTCAGCGTATACCGCTCGGCGAGGTCGCCCATATCGATTGGGAGGAAGGCGCGCTTCAGATAAGCCGTGAGAATGGGCAGCGCCGCATGGGAGTTGAGCTCAATGTCAGCGGCCGCGATGTCGGCGGTTTTGTTTCCGAGGCACGCAATGCCGTCGCAGAAAAGATCCGTCTTCCGAAAGGATATCACATCGAATGGGGCGGACAGTTCGAGAACCAGTCGCGAGCGATGAAGGCGCTCGGCATCATTGCGCCTGTGGTAATACTGCTTATCGCTACCCTTCTCTTTATCACCTTCCGTTCATGGCGGCTTACGGGTATCATACTGCTCAATCTGCCGTTCGCCCTGACCGGCGGCGTCATCGCATTGAAGATCACCGGCATCTATCTCTCCGTCCCGGCATCCATCGGCTTCATCGTGCTGTTCGGCGTAGCGGTGTTGAACGGCATGGTGCTCAT
>JBBTBY010000161.1 GCA_038043445.1 Spirochaetota bacterium | reverse complement strand
GCACCGCGCTTCGTCCGCCGCCGGAGAGGAGCGCATACTCGAAGGCAAGGAGCGTCGCGAGCGAGCCGAGCACGGCCGCAAAGGGGAGATAGCGGCGTATCGCGTTCATAACGCCTCCGCACAAGCGGCCAGCTCAGCGGTGACCGATGGATCAAGACCGAAAAAGCACGCATTCGTCGCAAGGATATAGGCCGCGCTCCGGGGAGAGGACAGCGTATGCGGGGCATCGGCAGCGGAGAGCGGGAGCATCTTTGAAAAGTGATCGAGCACGAGGAGGAGGCGCGAAAGGGCGGGGACGCTCGCATCATCGGGCGTGAAGCGGATGACGCTTTTGAACACGATGGAAAAATACACGTCGCTTATCGAAGGCATGAGCTTTTCGCAGAGCGCATAGGTCTCGTCGAGGAACACCCTCGCCCGCGCATCGTATGACCGCTCGTCGTATCGGTAGGCATCGTAGATCATCGGCCCCTTGGTATACACCAGATCGCGCATGAGAAGCGATACCGATATGAAATTCAGAAGACCGTTCGCATCGAGATGGAAGCGGTTCTCTCCGGCGATACGTTGAGAGAACCCGGAATCGGAAGCGAAGAGCCCGCGGCACACGCCCGCAAGCATACCGGTCTCGATCATATGCAGGGTAACGCTGTTCCTGTCACGATAGACATCCGTGCGGGAAAGTTTCTTCAGGAACGAAAGCATGTCATGCGACTGCTCCTCGATAGTACCGCCGCCGGGTATGGCGGTGAGGAATGAAAGCGCAACACGGCCGAGCTGCGCTTCGATGCGTGCACCGTGTTCACCGGCATTCGATGTCGTTGTGCTCATGTTCTTCCTTACTAATGTGAATTTTCGGAATATATCGAAAAACCTTGACACAAGTATGATACCGGCCGGCAGCGGCTCACGGGGATATCGCCGCTCAATTTTTCGCTTAAAAGCGTCGAAAATGTAATGAGTAATACCTATCTACGGACACAGCATGAGCGAACGCGTCGTTATCCAGCCGAAACAATATGCGAGCGGGTCAGTGCTCTTCAAGCAGGGTGATGCCAGCCGCGATGTCTATATCCTGCAGGGCGGCAAACTCGGCATATACGTCGATGAGGTGGAAGTGGCCATTATCACCGAAAAGGGCTCATTTGTCGGGGAATCGGCGGCATTGCTCGAAGAACCGCGCAATGCGACATGCATCGTTCTCATGGACAGCGTCGTGACCGAACTTCCCGGCAAATACCTCGATAATATCCTCCAGCAGCATGCGGGCATCGCATCGCAGCTCATTAAGGTGCTCGCAAAACGCCTTCGCATGACGACGAAGAATTTCACCAGCATGCAGAAGAACGTCATCCATCTCAAGAAAGAGATGAACAAGATGAGGAAGCTCCCCGAGAAGACCGGCACCTATGATGTGATAACCGACCTCCTCGTCGAAATGAACTATGTCACCGAATCGGAGATAGAGCGCGCGCGGAAAAAACATGAAGCGATGCTTGCCACCGGCGTCGATAAGAACATACCGAACATACTCGTGGAAATGGGCATCATCACCATGTATCAGATGATAGAGGTCATGAAGGTTCAGCGGGAAATAGGGAGCTGACGGACCACCCATTTCTCACGGAACAGCGGGTTGCAACCCGCTGTTCTCTCCCCACAGGGAAATTCACATGAGCGCTGGCCCCGTATTTTAAAACCATCCCGCTCTTCCCCCGTATAATACTATCGAGGTCGGCATGCGATTGACGATAGCGTACTGCAAAGCGGCGTATCCGGAGCGCTGGAAGGATGCAGCATTCGAACGCATCTGGAACTCATATTACCGACGCGTACTGTATTTCATCCGCGTATCGTTCAATGCCCGGGAAGCGGACGATCTCGCGCAGGAGGTGATGGCGAAAGTGTTCGAAAAGCTCGACGCCTACGACGGACGGCACGCGTTCTCCACGTGGATATACACGCTTGCGCGCAATCACTGCATCGACCATGTGAGGAAAAGGAGGCTAGCGCACATCGAACTCCCTGAACATGTGCGTGCGCTCGCGGATACGGAACGCGATGTTATCGCCCGCGATGAAGACCGCGAGGTGGCAAAAGCCCTCGCCGCACTTACTGCTGATGAGCAGGGTATCTCGTTTCTCGCGTTCGGTGAACGTGCACCGTACAGACGCATCGGTGAAATATACCGAATGCCGCTCCACACGGTCAAGAATCGTGTGCATGCGATACGGACAAAGCTTAAGGATCGATTGAGGAGGACCTATGAGACTTGAACAGCGGCTCTATCGGCACTACAAGCGGGAGACCGCTCGGCCGAGGCGGAGGTCCTTCATTCTCGCGGACATGCTCGGGTACGCGGCAGCGGCGGCGGTCATCGCAGCGGCATTCGTTGTGCCGTCGAACATATCACCGCTTGCGCGCGGGTACACACGATTACTGGAACAGCCGGAAGTTCGATCGGCTGTGGAAAGTGGATTTTCTCACTACAAACAGGCATTAGAACAGAAAAAATAGGAGGCACAGTATGAAACGATTATTTTTCATTCCGCTGATCGGAGCACTTACACTGGCACTTGGAGCATACCTGCTTGAGGGCGGGAATATACTGTTGCTCTTCCAAATAACTGCTGCTCTCGGTACATACGGACTGACATTTGTCATGCTGCTTACGCAGTATTCTCCAAGCGAGATGGGAAAGGCATTCTCCGCTGCGGTGAAAGGAGGAACAGCCAAAGAACTGAAAATTTCATTGACGTATTTTGGGACAATGCAGCGCCTCGCTATCGTATCGGGTCTATTCATGCCGGCACTTGGCTGTATACACATCGGTATGAACACCAGTGAAATATCAAAAATCACCGGGTTTTTGATCGCTCTTTTAATGGTATCGATACTCTACTCGCTTTCCATTATGCTGTTCATCACGATACCGTTCAGCGGAGCGATAAAGAAGAGGATGGTGGAGTGACACTCACTCACCCCTCCCCTCTCTCACGGAGACCGGTGCAAATCGGCCTCCGTGCCTCGCACCGACTGCAACCTCATTGTTGCACGAGTGAGAGAAGGGGAGGGAGCCTCGGTCCGTTTTGAATAGTTTATTTATGGAGATCTAAATGTTTCAAGCTCGTGTGTTGACCGTTTTCCTGTTGCTTGTTTTTTATTCTTGCGCAAGTTATCAGACGGTATTAAGAAAAGATCAAGCCGGCAGTGTCGTTGAATACCGCATATGCGGCAACGGCAATCCCACGATCATCTTTGAGAATGGCATGGGTGCGAACATGGATTGCTGGGATCAGATATACCCCGCCTTTACCAACTCGAATACATTATTCTTCCATAACCGCCCAGGCTATGCGCGGAGCTCCGCTCCAACAACACCGAGGAACGGGAGCATTATCGTCGAAGAATTGCGGATACTGCTTCGTGCGGCTTCCATGAAACCGCCCTATGTTCTTGTCGGCCACTCTGCCGGCGGTCTCTACATGCAGTACTTTGCACGACGATATCCGGCAGAAGTATGCGCACTCGTACTCGTCGATGCCACTCACCCAAAAACCATGCAGGGCCCGGGCGCGTGGTCAAACTGGTCCGGGTTTGAAAAATGGATATTTTATTCTCTTACTTCAAAGACGATACATGAAGAGCTTAATGAATTGAACCGCACTGGAGATGAGGTATTGGCACTTCCAACATACACCAACGGACCTGTCGTCATTATGAATGCCGCCGCGTATTTTACCATGCATTCTGAACGCATAGATCACGACAACGAGAACAGAAAAGATACTGCCAGAATGTACCCGGGCTCTTCCACTATCTGGGTTGACAGCGCACATGACATTCCCCGAATAAAACCGGCTGCGGTCATTATCGGGATCAGCAATGCGCTGCGTGTGCTCGGTAACAATAGATAATATATTCGCTAATAATGTTCATCCGCGCACTTTAACGCTTATACTTGAGACTGCCCATGTCTTCTCTTCCCCCTTCCCTCTCTCACTTCCCTGTGAGAGAGGGGGTGCCGCGTATTTCGCGGCGGTGTGCGCCAAGGACGGCGCTACTGGCGGCGGCCATGGATGGCCAAAGCCGCCACGGGGGATGGGTGAGTGCGCCTCACCGCTCCCCATACGTCACCCTCTTCAGAAAAAGCCCCTGCGGCGGCACGGTAATGTCCGCACGCTTCCTGTCCTCAGCGAGCATTATCTCATCGACCGTTTCCGGCGGAAGCGTATCCCGATAAAGCGATAATATCGTACCGAGCACGATGCGCACCATATTATGAAGGAATGCATCCGCTTCGATGAAGAAATAGAGCATATCACCGCGGCGGGTGAACGATGCGCGTTTTATCTTCCGAATCTTGCTCCGGCTTTTGTCGGAGAGCGAACAGAACGAAGTAAAATTATGCGTACCGAGGAAGCGATCGGCATACGCGTTCAAACGGCGTATATCGAAGCGCGGTGCGGGTACCAGCCATGAGTAGCGGCGATAGAACGCTGAACTGATGGGGCTGTTGTGGATCATGTACACGTACGAACGCGACACAGCGCTGTATCGCGCGTGAAAACCATCCGGTGCGATGGCCGCATCGATGACGCGTATATCGCTCTCAAGATGATAGTTCAATGCAAGCGGCAGCCGCTCGACAGGGACCGACAGGTCATCGACAGCATAATGAGCGACCTGCCCGAGCGCGTGAACGCCGGAATCGGTGCGGCCGCTCCCGGTGAGCCTCACATCCCGCTTGTACATGCGTGCGAGTACCGCCTCTATCTCGCCCTGTATCGTGCGGGCATTGTCCTGCACCTGCCATCCGGCGTAGTCGGTACCGTCGTACTCTATCGTGAGACGAATCGTCGCCATGGATGCGTCAGATGCCGTGGTCGCGCTTGAGCTGATGGATGCGGTCCTCGATGTCGATACGGAGCCTCAGATCGATGAGCGTATCGACGAGCGATGGGTGCTTCGCCGTTTCGGCTATCTCGATTATCTTGCCGATCGCGGCGAGCGCATCGTCGAACACCGGGGTGGCGTCCGACAGGACGCGCGCCTTAAGCTCGTCGCTGATATTCGTCTGCAGGCAGAAATTGAGGAGCTCCGTGAAACCGTCGGCAGTGGATAGCGCATCGATGGCCTTCGCTGCGGCAATGACGGCCAAGCGGTCGTTCCGGTAGAGATAGCGCGCGAAAAGCGGGAGCGACTCCGCGTCATGCATCATACCGAGCGCCTCGATGATGCGCAGGTCCGAGATATAGGCCGTTTTACCGAGCATCTCCCGGAGGGACGGGATAAGCTCTTTCATTCCGTACACGCCGGCATAGGTTATGCACGACGGGGCGAGGGACGAGAGCGTCATGAGCTTTGCCACCGCTGCCGAGGGTATCGGCGGCGACGGAAGTCTGTGGCCGCAGAAATGCTGGAACACGAGCGTAAGGATATAATTCTCATCGGCGCTGAAATAACGCTCATCGGCGGCGAGGGAAGCGAGCACGGCATCGGTCGCACCATCGTTCATATCGATCATCGCGGTGATGAGCGACACATTGAGCGGATCGCGCCGGTGTTCGGCGATGATGAACGGCGCATACGATGTCAGCGTGAGCCCCGCCGCTATCTGTGCGATGATCTCGCGGACCTTGGGCGTTCGCGCCTCCACCGAGGCATCGAGCACCGCGTTCACGCGCTCCGCATCCTCGGGCGAAAGCCGCGCATAGTACGCCTTGTGCACGAGCGCATCGGCGAGCGCGCGGAACACCGTCTCCTCCTTTTCCGGCGGAAGTTCACGCGCGGCGAGCGCGAGAAGGTCACGGATGGAGCGCTCCTTCTTGAGGCGTATGATCGTATACGGGATGCGCGCGTAGAGCATTTTCGCATCGGTATCGACCATCTCCTCCGCAAGGCGTACGCAGATGTTATCGGCGAATGACACATCGACAATGACGATCGAATCGAGGATGGCGGCGAGAAGATATTTGTTCTCCGCGCTCAGGTACACCTGCCATAGCAGCTCATTGACATACGGGATGGAAAGCCGCGCGCAGTTCTCAACGGCAAAACGCACGGCGCTCCCGTATTTCTCGAAGTGGAACACATGCGCCTTCATGAACGCGGTAAGATCGTCCTGGATACGGTCGCGGTATTTCCTGCAGAACACGGTGGCCGCAATGTCCCATTCGGTCACTTCGTGCTCGTTCTCGCGATGCTCCGGCTTCGGTGTTTCCGCGGGCTTTTCCGGCACCGCATTCCCTATGGTCAGGAGCGTGAACATCTCTTCAAGATAGCGCGCCCGACGGCGCTCCGACTCGAATACGCCGCGCTCAAGCTCGATGAGCGAAAGATAGTTCCCCGCAAGGAGCGCTATCTTCTTTTCCGGATAATAGCGGTATTTCGTGAGGACATCCGCACGCTCACGGCCGCCCAGATGCGCCGCGACAATAACGAACGTTTCAAGGATGCGCTTATCCTTCAGGAAGAGGTTGCCGCGCTTATGCCGTATGATGCGGTCCTCGAGCTCGCGGACGTTCATCGGCTCGCCGATGAGGAGCATAGCATGCAGGATCTCATAGCACACCGCGGGCGATTCCGCATCAAAAAGTGCATGGAATTCCGACAGTATGTCCGGGCGGCCGAGCTTGCCGAGTATGCGTATGCAGTGCACGAGCACATCGGCATGCTTTGCTGACCGTATAAGCTCGCAGAGCCGCGGAAAGAAGATATTGTCGCAGAACCGATACAGCCCCTTCAGTATGATGATCAATTCGTCCAAATCGTCGGTATGCGACAGTGCCACGAGCGTTTCAAGGAGCGTTTTCTCCTTTTTGCAGTCAATGAGCGCCCTCAGGATGAGGATACGCTCTTCCTTGAAGTGCACCAGCCGATAGAGCAGCGTCAGTCCGCGCACGACATTGTATCCCCCGTCGCGCGCAAGCTCTTTCACGTACTCCTCAAAATGGCGGTACGATGATATGTTCGGATAGGTTCGTACGATATGCACTCGTTATCCCTGAAGCCGGGTCAGGAACCGCCGGCATTTGAGCACCGCCATGCCGCGGTGGCTGAGATAGTTCTTTTCATCGGCCTCTATTTCGGCGAACGTACGCGTGTACCCGTTCGGCACGAATATCGGATCGTAGCCGAATCCGTTCTTCCCGCGCGGCGAATCCATGATGCGCCCGTGCACGATGCCCTCGAACGAAGCATAGAGCGAATCGCTCAGCATGAGCACGAGCGTACAGCGGAACTGTGCGTACCGGCGTGCATGGCCGAAACCGCGCATGGCATCGAGCAGTGTTCTCACGCGGTCCTCATCGGATGCGTTCGGTCCGGCGTAGCGGGCAGAACGCACGCCCGGATCGCCGTTGAGCGCATCGACGGTAAGGCCGCTGTCGTCCGCAAGCGACGGCATGCGATACACCGAGAACGCGGAACGCGCTTTCAGGAGCGCATTATCGAAGAACGTCTCACCGGTCTCGGCAACGTCGGGGGCAGCGCCATCGAGCATACGCACATCGGGGATGACGCCCGTAAGGAGGCGCGCTATCTCAGAGCGCTTGCCGGCATTCCTGCTCGCGAACATCACGGATGGTATCATCTGTTCCGGTGCCCGATCACAGCTTGCTGCTTCCGACGACCGCCGCCCAGCGTACCGTTACCGTTACCCGCGCGGCAATGTCGATCGATGTGACCCATATCTTGATGTATGTCCCGCCGCTGTTGGGTGAATACAGGGCGTACATATGATTTGATGCACAGATGAAATGCATGCCCGCAGACTGATAGCCGCTCATCGGCATCTGCGCTGTCGCATAAAAATCGTTCTGGGACCCGAGCGGCTGCATCGTGAAGCTGTTCGGGTTCGCCTGACCGCACACCGCGTAGACGACCTGCCCGGGGCCCGGGATGTTCGTGTAGCTGCAGAAGAAATCGGCCGTCGCCGCCGTCTC